>NZ_JBLYNV010000078.1:0-20350 GCF_049310165.1 Endozoicomonas sp. ALE010
GTTTTTTGACAAAAAGCCATGGCGGGACACAATATCACCGCAGAGAAATACGCTGCTACGATCTGACAGGCTATGTTTGTTCAAAAAAAATTAATCATTCGAGCTGTAGCAGCGTTTATGAAATATGCGGGCCAGGCAGATTTATCAAGAAATGCAGGTTATCGGGGAATCAACACATATAGCTTGCCAGGTTCCTGCTGTGGCCCGGCAATCAAGGCCGCATCGTTGCCAGCGCCCATATAGATATCTCCCCGGACGGGACCCTTTATGGCACTGCCGGTATCCTGGGCAACCATCAGCTGCTGGAATTTCTCTCCGGTGGCGGTGAGGCGGGTATCAAGCCATACCGGCAGGCCAAGGGGAATATAAGATGGATCCACAGCCAGTGTTCTTTTCGGGGCAGCAGGCACACCCTGAGCGGTGATGGCACCTTCCTCAGAAAAACTGAAAAAGATGTAGCGAGGGTTCTGGTTGAGCAGCCATTCCCGTTGGTCCGGATGGTTTTCCAGCCATGACTGGATGGTTTGCATGGATACTTCTTCAAGTTCCCCTTTCTGTTTCAGTATCCTCCCAATGGCCACGTAGTTGTGGCCATTATTACCGGCGTAGCCAACATGAATAATGTTACCGTCAGGCAGTTCTACATTCCCTGATCCTTGAATCTGCAGGAAGAACTTATCAACAGGGCTGCTCAGCCACAGGAGCACATCGCTGGCTTTCGCTGTCTGTTGATTGATTTCTGCCCGACTGCCATAGGGTTTCAGGAAGCCTTTCTCAACCCGCCCAACCAGTCCCGGGCCACTGAGTCCAAAGTCAGCCTGGCGAACCTTGACCAGATCGTGGGGCAGTTTCAGTAACGGGATTGGGTAATCTTCCGATGGTTTCAGACTGCCGGGAATAACCGGGGAGTAATAAGCGGTAAACAGGCCTTGTTTCTGGGGAGAGAGCTGGACAGGCGTAAAGTTTTGCTCAAAAAAGGTTTTCAGTTGACGGTCGGGGGTTTGCATCAGCTCCTTACACAGCAATTGCCATTGCTGGTAGTTACCCCAGGGGCTGTTGTCGGTCAGCACCGAACGGTTCAGATGCTGGCAACTGTTCAGCAACGCCGGTCTTACGGCAATGGCCTGTTGCTGGCTCCAGCCCTCCAGCTCACTGAATGTTACCGGCTGTCGTTCCGACGCTTTGGTCAACAGCCCGCAACCACTGAATAACAGAGAGCACAGAAGGGGAATAAACCTGAAAACGTTGCCGGTGACTGACTTGGAAAAACCGGAGGTAGCGTGTTTGAAGTGCTGGAATGCAAAGGTCACGTTGAGTGCTTCTGGTTGAGAACGGTGAATTAGAGGAAGGTGCTGAATCAGCTTGCCTATTAAACCATATTTTTTGGCCTGTTGTGCAGGCAACTGCTTGCACAGTTGCCCGGATAGCCGGGGCGTTCTCAATTTCCCATGTGACCAGAACGCCCCCTGATCACTCTTTATACTACGTCGAGTTGTTAAGAAACAACAGGCTCTGGCATACCACTCATCAATTTGCCCACTTCCTGATCAATGTAATAGAGGAATTTAATATTGAGACTCAGGCAAATGAACCACCATGCCGTCCATTTCATCAGTGACGACAACCTGGCAGCTCAGCCTGCTGGTTGCTCTCGGCTCACGGACAACATCCAGCATTTCCTGCTCCATGCCTTCAGCCGGACCGACCATCTCAATCCACCCTTCATCAATATAACAGTGGCAGGTGGCACAGGAGCAGGCACCACCACACTCTGCGAGGATGCCATCGATCATGTTATCAACGGCACCCTGCATCAAAGTACTACCTGAGTCGATGTCGGCTTCATACTGGTTGCCGTCGTGAGTAACAAACTGAATCAGAGGCATGGGAGTCCTTTATTGTCTTTTTATTGCTGTTTCACTCTATCGGACTCACCACGGAAAGAAAAGTGACCGCCTGCCAGACAAACCGCCCGGACATTATTTGTTGTATATACCGGGCGTTTCAAAGGGTCCATCACAGCCAAGCTCAGGATGCTTGCCCGGATGAGAGAGAAAGAACTCATGCATTCTGGCAAAGTCCGAGGGAATATCTCCGGACATGGACATAGGCGCACCCATAATGACCTTGCGCTGCTGAAAATCGAAGGCAATGGGTACAACCGGAACGTTGGCACCATTCGCTATATGATAAAAACCGGTTTTCCACTTTTGCACCTTTGACCGGGTGCCCTCAGGTGCGATAGCCAGCACGAAGTGGTCACTGCTGTTGATCTCTGCGATGGCCTGATCAACCCGGTTGATGGATTTATCACGCTCAATGGGAATACCGCCAAGCCGATGCATCAACACACTCAGGGGCCAGAAAAACAGCGAGTGCTTGGCAAAAAACCGGACACGTATACGGGTTACCAGCTTAACCGCAACGCCGATAACAAAATCCCAGTTTGATGTGTGATGAGCGACGATGATCACGTATTTATTGAGGTGTTCCGGCAGGTTTCCCTCAATTTTCCATCCGCCAAGTAACCACAGGACAAAGTGCCCCAGGCCTGTCTTGAACCGGTTTTTGGGAAGGTAGTTGCTGGTGAAGGACGATTGCATAGTTAACTTGCTAAAGCAGGAAAGCGCGGCAGTATGTCACTTTTGTTGCACTTCGTCAGTCGGTAAATACCTTGTTAAACTTGTACATGGTTTCAATGAGTTTGACGTGTACAATCTCCGTTCACCCTGAGCGTCCTTCGGCTCCGCTCAGGATGCACGGACGAAGGGTGCTTGGCACGATATCAGAGTCCGGAGTTTCCGCCCTTCGACAGGCTCAGGACGAACGGAGTGCGGAGGCACGACAACCCATCAAACTCATTGAAATGGTGTACCAGGGCGCTTCCCCAGATCAACAATCCTGAAGCCAGCCATTACGGACAGACTGATCAATCTGTTCAAGAACATAACACCACAGTTTGGGGGCCAGGTGCTCCAGATACTGATTCCGTTTCAACACCTGACTGCGGGTAACCTGATACTTTGCCCAGGTACCACCCTCACTGTCCATATTCTGGATTACGGGTAACAGGCAGTCCATGGCTTTGGCGAAGCGGGCATCCGGGCTGTGTACCTGCTCAAATTCAAGCCAGAGCGCCCTGAACTCATCGGCCTGCTCCTGTGGCAATAGCCCGAACAGGCGCTCTGCCGCTGCCATTTCTTTAGTTGCCTGACCGGCCAGCTCGGTAGCCGCAGCAAACGCAAATGTATCTCCGGCATCAATTTCCACAATATCGTGGAGCAGCAGCATCTTGATCACCCGGCCAATATCAACCGGCTCTTCAGCGTACTCTTGCAGGGTCATCGCCTGCACCGCTATATGCCAGCTATGTTCGGCACTGTTCTCCTGTCGGCTGTTATCAGGCTTTACCATGGTTTTTCGATAAACCGCCTTGAGTTTATCCAGCTCCTTGATAAAAGCCAGTTGCTGTCCAAGCCTTGAGGAAATAACAGACATAAATTTTGAACCATATTACTAATATTGCGTCTAAGAACATAAAGCCTAACAGAACACTAAGCCAGCAACTAACCATCGATTTTAAAATCAATCAGTTATAAAAGAAGCTGGTCATTGAGCAGAACCGGCAGAACACTCAAAACATAGTCGAATTAACCACCTGGTATGCCCGATGACCCCATCTATAAACAGCACTCTCTTTGCTCACAGCCACTCTCCTGAGCATGTCTATCACAACGAAGAATCATCTGAAGAGTGCTCGAATACCACCACTGAAGCTTGCTCTCAAAGTAACGCACCTTCAGGAAAAAGTGATGGGCTTGCCGCTAGAACCTGTGAGGTTATCGAAAAAACAGAAACGTTTATGTCCAGGGTAAAACGTCATGGTAAATGGTTGCTGTCAAAAGTTCCCGGGGCACTGTGCACCCCACTGAGAGTCTGTACTACTTTGTTGCATGCGGGCATTTTTGCCGGTTATTACGTCACAGTAATGACCATTACCGGCATTGGAGCGCTTACCGGGGCGATGACGGGAGTAGCTGCAGCAATAAAAGCAAGTATCAGACCCTGCCCGGCAGAAAAATCATTTAAAGAATACACCGTCAGTCATGCACAAAAAGTCTTTACATGGCTGGCTCTGCCCTATGAGACCTTGCCAAAAACGCTTAAGGGCTCAATATTTCCGGCGATAGCCAGTGTCGCACTTTTTATTGTTGAAACGGTGACTATTCCGGGAAAACAGCTCTCCATTCATGTGTATGAAAACATTTGCCACGCCACTTACCAGGCGACCAAACCCTATAAGCCTGTCACTGATATGACCGTAAAGCTGTTTGATACCACTAAGCGATGGATTCAGAATTGAAGCAAAAGCAGGGGGAATTGAATTCCCCCATCATAAGGGCCTGTTGACGTTTCGTTGCGTGCTCAGCGTATCAGGGCGCTCCTATGACGAGGCGCGGCATTGCAGGAAGGCTGGTTGCCTTTCAAAATGCCGCAACGAAGTCATAGGGGCGCCCTGATACGCCCGAAGGGTGGCTCAGAAAGGCGCCATCTGCTTTGTCAGACTTGCTTGGCGTAGAATAACTACGCGCTGCACAAGTCTTTCGCGCATATGACGCCTTTCTGAGCCACTGAGCACGCAACGAAACGTCAACAGGCCCTAACCCTGTTCCAGCAAACGCCGCAGATCAATAATCGCCGCATTCGCACGGGAGACATAATTAGCCATCACCAGAGAGTGGTTTGCCAGCAAGCCAAAACCGGAACCATTCAGTATCATCGGGCTCCAAACCGCATCCTGGGTCGCCTCCAGCTCGCGGATAATTTGTCGGACACTGACCGTGGCATTTTTCTTGTCCAGAACGTCAGCAAAGTCCACTTCTATCGCCCTGAGAAGATGTATCAGAGCCCAGGAAGTGCCCCGGGCCTCATAGAAAACATCATCAATCTGTGACCAGGGTGTTTTTACATCAATCAATACAGCACTGTCGGTGGATTGAGCCGCCTCGCCGGAAAGGTCGGTATTCAAACGCGGTTTACCAACACTGGCACTCAGACGCTGGGAAAGGCTGCCGAGGCGCGTTTCTACGTCCCCCAACCAGCGGGTCAGATTGTCGGCCCGGGCATAAAATTGCGCCGAGTCATTGGGATCAGACAAACGGGTCATATAGCTGTTCAGCTTATCAATGCCCCTCTGGTATTCCCGCTCACTGGAAGGCAGAATCCAGCTTCTGGCATCAAAATTAAACTGCGGCTCGGCCACCGCAAGATCCTGGTCTTCCCTTGACTGCGACTGGGAACGGCTGAAGTCCTTGCGCAGGGCCCGGGCCATATCACGCACCTGAATCAGAACACCCACTTCCCAATTGGGCATATTATCCATCAGTACGCCCGGTGGCATGATGTCATTACGCAGGAAACCACCCGGCTTATTCAGCAGCGTATTCGCCAGGGTATAGAGTGTTGCTGTTGTGGTATAACCAGTGACGACAGCCTGAGCATTATCAGTGGCCAGCTTTTCGGCATTGGCCTTTACTGAGAACAGGTCTGGCTCCTGACTCCAGTACCAGCCAACAAGTGATAGAAACAGAATCAATACGCCAGTGCCAACGGCCAGGGCTTTACCATAGATAAGACCCGACATTTTCTGCATACCCGACTGAAAAGCCGATTTCATCTTTTCCAGCGCCATAATTTCCCCGTTCGTCACCGCTCAGACATTTATCCTGAATATGGCGTTCCAATATGGATGCGCTTCCAAGCGGCCATTATCCTCTAATAATTGTGGTTGTGCGAGTTTCTGTTAGAGCCTGTTGGGGTTTTGTTGCGAGTGCAGTGATAAAAATTCACTGAGTTGAGTTCACCCGATCTTCTCCAGGGCGCATCATGGCAAACAGTGTTTTAACAAACGCCTTTCTCTTGATCTGGTAATCACTCACATAATGAGTTGTTGCCAGCCAGTCGTTCACCCTGTGCTCAAAATCATGAAAACAACTATGGCGGAGCAATTTCATGTGCAGGTTCTCAGTCAGTGCATAAAGGCGTTGTTGCTCTTTTTGCAGCTGATGACTCCAGCTGTCGGGATTGTCTTCAGAGTGCAGAGCGATAAACTGCCTGGCTTTATTCAGGGTAAGCAGGCAGCGAAACAGCAAGCCATAAATGCGTTTCCCGGTATTTTGGGGGTTGTTAAACAGAAGGGTTCGAGGTACGTCAAATACCGGCCCGTTTTGCAATTGCTCAGTCAGCGGGTTCAGGTGCTCAGCGAGGTATTCCAGCGTATCGTTCAGTAACCTGGTTTCCTCAGCAAAGGACAAACACCATACCGGCCTCTCAACACCGGGGACGTGAACGGCTAATTGTGCCGCATTTCCATAAACGACCCTGTCATCAAGACTGACCTGAAGCCCCATCACTTTTATCCCGAAATCCCCGTCCTTAAGATAAATATTGTAGGCGCTTGGCAGCTTAATCTCCTGACATCCCCGGATTGGCGAGATAATGATACTTTTGAGAATTTCAGAGCCCCGGTCGGTGTTCAGCGTCTGCAGCTTATCAAAAAGCAGTCTGGCCGTTTTTTCTGTCGTACAGATAATGTCAATGTCATTAAATACCTGGCAGATGTTCTGTAAAAAACGGGCATAAGAGCCGGTAATCAGAATGGGGGGATGCGTACAGGAAACATTGATTTCCTGAATAATCTCCAGTGCTTTCAACGTTAGCGCATTTAACCGCATAACCGGCATGTGCGGGAATACCGGTCTGCCTGACCATTGCCAGAGAGTTTGCGCCACACTGGCGGTCATTGCCCCGGTGGTGAACTTACTTTCTGCTGCATCCCGGGGCAAACTGCCAGACCGGGAGTTGTATATACCCTGTTGTTTCGATACGGGGTACTGGCAACTGACGACAACAGAAGCCTTTTGTTGACTGGCTGAGGCTTCGTATCCATTAAAGCTGTCACTGTTCCACCATGAGTCCACGGCATTTTCCCGTAACAGTAAACCATCCATTACCAAAGCCTCGGAGCTGCACTCTTCAAACCAGCAGCCTAAAGCATGGCGCAGCTTACTTCCTTCAGGAAAACTCTGAAGGCATTCCAGTACCTGGTATTGATGGATTTCCTGTCCATCAATAGGCTGCCGGGTGATGTAGCAGTGGGCCAGAAAGAAAAAATGCAGGCGTGAGTTCTGAAATGAACTCCTCAGTGCATTGATGGATTCCAGTACCTGTTCTGCCGAAACGCCCTGATGATCAATGGTCAGTTCTTGCTGCATAGCCATAAATTTCAAGAGACATTGCAGTCGGTGTTGCTCATCTTTAACCGGTACGTTGTTTAATATTTGCAAGGCCTCTTGCAGTATACCCTGAGCTTCATTGATATCATCGCACTGCTGAGTTTGCTGCAGCCTTTGCATCAGATACCTGGTTTGCCTTGAGGAATGATCTCCGGGAACTTGATTAAATGCTGCCAATACATCCTTGTTGTCCAGATAGTTGCCATTCAATTTCCTGGCATTCAATGCCAGCTGAGAATAAAAAATAGCGACTTCGAGCAACCCGCCACTGCGTTCATAGTCCTTAACCACCTCTTCCGGTGTGACCTGCTGACCATTCAACAGCAGCCCCCTCAGGCAACATTCCGCTTTAAAGCGAGCCAGCGCCAGAGGTGCTCTGGCTGCCTGAAAATCGTTAACCAGCTCATCCGGTGTGACCTGTCGACCATTCAATATCAGGCCCATCAGGCAACACTCCGCCTTGAAGCGCGCTATCGCCACTTTGCCTTCCGGGCTATTCGGGAAACCCTTGACGACTTCATCCGGTGTGATCTGCTGGCCATTCAACTGCAAACTCCTCAGACAACATTGTTGCTTGAAGCGCACGGCTCCCAGTCTGCCTTCCGGACTATCCGGAAAATCCCTGAACACTTCATCCGGTGTGACCTTCCGACCATTTAACGCCAGCCCCCTCAGGCAACATTGTTCTTTAAAGTGTGCCAGCTCCAGTGGTGCTTTGGCGGCCCGAAAATCCCTGGCCACCGCATCCGGGGTGAACTGCTTGCCATTGGACAACAGCCCCTTCAGGCAACATTGCTCCTTAAAGCACGCTATCCCCAGTTTACCTTCCGGACTATCCGGAAAATTCATAAGCACTGCATCCGGTGTGATCTGCTGGCCATACAACGACAGGCCCCTCAGGCAGCATTTCACTTTGAAGCGCACTATCGCCAGTTTGCCTTCCGGATTACCCGGAAAAATCTTAACCACCTCTTCGGGTGTGACCTGCTGGCCATGTAACCGCATCCCCCTGAAGCAACATTCCTGTTTAAAGCGCGCTATCCCCAGCTTGCCTTCTGAACTGTCCGGGAAGCTATTCAACACCGCCTCCGGTGTGACCGGCTGGCCGTGCAACACCAGCCCTTTCAGACAACATTCCTGTTTAAAGCGCGCTATTCCCAGCTTGCCTTCTGAGCTGCCCGGGAAGCTATTCAACACCGCCTCCGGTGTGACCGGCTGGCCGTGCAACACCAGCCCTTTCAGGCAACATTCCTGTTTAAAGCGCGCTATCCCCAACCTGCCTTCCGGAGTATCCGGAAACTCCCTGAACACAGAATCCGGTGTAACCTGTCGACCATGCAGCAATATCCCCTTCAGGCAACATTGTTCTTTAAAGCGCGCCAGCTCAAGGGTTGCTCTGGTGGACTGCAAATCCCTGACCACCTCCTCCGGTGTCACCTGCTGGCCATTCAATGGCATGCTTCTCAGGCAACATTCCACTTTGAAGTGTGCCAGTTCCAGTGTTGCCCCGACTGCCTGATAGCCCTTGACCACCGCGTCCGGTATGACCGGCTGGCCATTCAACGGCACCCCCTTCAGACAACATTCCGCTCTGAAACGTGCCAGTTCCAGTGTTGCCTTGATTGCCTGATAATCCTTAACCAGCAAATCTGCATTGATTGGTCGGCCATTCAATAACAGCCCCCTCAGGCAGCATGCCGCTTTGAAGCGCGCCATCCCCAGTTTGCCTTCCGGAGTATCCGGGTACTCCTTAACCACCTCATCCGGTGTGATCTGCTGGCCCTTCAATGGCAGCCGCCTCAGGCAACATTCCGCTTTGAAGCGTGCTAGCCCCAGTTTGCCTTCCGGAGTATCCGGGTACTCCTTAACCACTCCATCCGGTATGACCTTCCGGCCTTTCAACGGCAAACTTCTCAGGCAACATTCCGCTTTGAAGCGCGCCAGCTCCAGCGTTACTTTGATAGCCTCAAAATCCCTGACCACCACATCCGGTGCCACCCTCTGGCCTTTGAACACCAGACCTCTCAGGCAACATTCTGCTTTGAAACGCGCTATCGCTAATTTGTACTTATTATTCCGATCCGGCAGCCGGTTGAATTCCTGAATAACCTGGTCTGCGCTCACTTTTCTGGTGCCATGCAAGATGTTCTGCAGGCAAAGCTTTTGCAGGAAGAAGCCGCTTCTCAGAGATGTTGTTTCATTCCCATAGGTGCAGAGCACAGCAGCCGAGGTGATTTGACGTCCTTGTAATGGTTTTTTTTGCCAAAAGGCATTCTCCATACATTTGCCTTTATCCAGAGTGGTAGCTTTATCTCTATAAGACGGATGGTTTAAGACTTTTTTGCTATTAAATGAACTGCCTGCGCGGTCACGGATTCCGCTTGAATGGGCTTGTTGGCCCAACCGACCAACAGGCTTTGGGTAGGAGCAGGCTGATGAGGTTGCGTTCAGAATAGAGCCCTGCACACTTTGACTATAAATACCGCCGTTTGACCTCAAAATGATGATCAGGTTCACGCCTTTCTTATTCTGACTGCATCATCGCCAGCAGTGCCGTAATAAAGTCCCTTCTTTTGAACTCATATTCATTAACATGATGGGTGGTTGATAACCAGTTGTTCACTCTGTGCTCAAAATCACTGCGACAAACATGGCCAGACAATTTTGTTTGCAGATTGGCCGTCAGCATATACAACTGTTGTCGTTGTTCTTGCAGCAGCTTAGTCTGGATCGGTGTTCCGGGTCTGTCTTCAGAGTGCAGATCGATAAACTGCCTGGCTTTATGCAGACTAAGCAAAGAGCGCATCAGCAAACCATAAATATATTCCCCGGGGTTTTCGGGAGTGTTAAAAAGAATGGTTCGGGGCAGGTAAAATACCTCTCCCTTTTGCAATTTTCTGGTCAGTGGATCAAGGTTTGTCGCGAGATATTCCAGCGTGTTGTTCAGTAATCGGGTTTCTTCGGCAAACGACAGACACCACACCAGCCTCTCAACGCCAGGAACCTGAACAGCGCATCGTGAGGCATTGCCATCGGTGACTCTCGCATCAATACTGACCTGAATCCCCATCGCTTTCATACCCAAATCACCGTCTTTCAGATGAATATTGTAGGCCTTTGGCAGTTGAATCTCCGGACATCCCGGAACGTCCCAGATGACGATGTTTTTGGGAATTTCCGAGGCTTTGTCGCTGTTAAGTGCCTGCAGCCGGTCAAACAGTGTCCTGGCAGGTTCTGCCGCCGTACAGATAATGTCAATATCATTGAATGATGAGCAACGGTTCTGTAAAAAACGCGCGTAGGAACCGGTAATCAGAATGGGGGGATTGCGATAAGAACCATTGACTTCCTGAATAATCTCCAGTGTTTGTAGTGTTAGCGCATTGAACTGCGGATGCCTGTTCAGGAGACCCGGTTCAATGGACCATTGCTTCGGCACCTGAGCCGCACTGGTGGCAACTGTCTGAGTGGCAGAGACTGCGGTTCTGTGGGGACTATTACGCCTTGGGGCTGCGGCCCGTTCCTGTTTGAACAGGAATTCATTCATTATATTGGCTTCAGGGCTGAATCGTGCAAACCAGTGGCCTAAAGCATGGCGCAATTTGCTTCTTTCAGGAAAACCCTGAAGGCACTCCAGAACATGCTCCCTGCGAATTGTTTGTCCATCAACCGACTGTCTCTTGATATAGCAATGGGCCAGGAAGAAGAAATGCGTGCGTTTATTCTTAAATGAGTTCCTGAGTGTTTTCATGGATTGCAGCACCTCTTCTGCCGACACTCGCTGCTGATCAATCAACAGCTCATGCTGCATCGCCATGAATTTCAGGATACATTGCAGCCGATGCTGCTCATCTTTTACCGGTGCGCTGTTTAATATTTGCCAGGCCTGTTGAATGATCTCCTGACCCTCGTTGGTTTCATCGAACCACTGATGTTGTTTCAACCTGTGCATCAGGAACTCAGCCTGCCTGCAAGCATGATCTCCGGGTGCTTCATTAAACGCTGACAATACTTGCGCGTTATCCAGACAGGAGCCATTCAATTCTCTTGCATTCAATGCCAGCCGGGTCTGAAAAATAGCGCTTTCGAGCAACCAGCCACCGCGTTCAAAATCCTTGACTACGGCATCCGGTGTGACCTGCCGACGATTCAACGCCAGACCTCTCAGGCAACACGCCCCTTGAAAGCGCACCAGCGCCAGTTTTCCCTCCCGACTATCCGGGAAATTACTGACCACTTCATCCGGTACGACCTGCTGCCCCTGCAACATCAGACCTCTAAAGCAACACTGTTCCTTAAAGCGCGCCAACCCTATTCTGCCATCTGAGCTACTGGGGAAACTCTTAACCACTTCATCCGGCATGACCTGCTGGCCATTCAATGGCAGCTCCATCAGGCAACACATTTCCATGAAGCGTGCTATCGCCAGCCTGCCCTCCGGGCTATCCGGGAAGCCCTTAACCACCTCATCCGGTGTAACCTTCCGACCATGCAACACCAGGCCTTTCAGGCAACAGTCTGCTTTGAAGCGCCCCAGCCCCAGTCTGCCTTCCCGACTATCCGGAAAATCCCTGGCCACTTCATCCGGTGTGACCAGCTGGCCATGCAACAGCAGGCCCAGCAGACAACAGTCTGCTTTGAAGCGCCCCAGCTCCAGTGGTGCCTTAGCGCTCTTAAAATCCTTAACCACCTCATCCGTGGTGACCTGCTGACCATTCAATGCCAGACCTCTGAGGCAACATTCCGCTTTAAAGCGTGCCAGCTCCAGTGGTGCTTTAGCGTCCTTATAACCCTTAACCACCTCCTCTGTTGTGACCGGCCGACCATTCACTGCCAGAGCTTTCAGGCAACAATTCTCTTTGAAGCGCGCCAGCTCCAGAGGTGCATTGATGGCCTGAAACCCCTTAACCACTGCCGCCGGTATGACCTGCTGGCCATTCAACGACCACCCTCTCAGGCAACATTCCGCTCTGAAACGCGCCAGCTCCAGTGTCGCTTTGGTTGCCTGATACTCGACCTGCTGATCATTCATCGACAGCCCCTTCAGGCGAGCCTCTGCGTTGCAGCGCGCCTGCTCCGCTTCTGCCTTGGCGACCTGATAATCATTAACCACTTCATCCGGCGTAACCTGCTGGCCATTTAACGCCACCCCTCTCAGACAACATTTTTCCTTAAAGCGTGCCAGCCCCAGTGGTGCGTTGGCTGCCCGATAATCCTTAACCACCGACTCCGGTAAGACCTGCTGACCATGCAACATCAGGCCTCTCAGGCAACATTCCATTTTGAAGTGCGCCAGCGATATCGTTGCTTTGGCTGCCTGAAACTCCCTGACCACCTCATCCGGCGCAACCTGCTGGCCATTCAGCGTCAGGCCTCTCAGGCAACATTCCTTTTTGAAGTAGGAAAGTTTCAGCGTTGCGTTGACTGCCTGAAACCCCTTAACCACGGCCTCCGGTCTGACCCGGCGGCCATTCAGCAGCAGCTCTGTCAGGCAACAGGTCTCTTTGAAGTGCGCCAGCCCCAGTTTGCCTTCATGACTGGCCGGGAAAGCCTTAGCCACCTCATCCGGTGTCACCGGCTGGCCATTCATCATCTTGCCTGTCAGGCAACAATCCGCTTTAAAGCGTGCCAGCGCCAGCTGGCCCTGCGGACTGTCCGGGAAACCCTTAACCACTTCATCCACTGTGATCTGCTGGCCATTCAATGCCAGGCCCTTTTGGCAACATTGTTCCTTAAAGCGCGCCAATCCCAGTTTGCCCATCAGGTTGTCCGGGAAAGCCCTGATCACCGCCTCCGGTGTCACCGGCTGGCCATTCAGCCGCAGCCCCCTCAGACAACATTCCGCTTTGAAACGCGCCAGCTCCAGCGTGGCATTGATTGCCTGAAAATCCTTAACCACCGTATCCGGTGCAATCTTCTGGCCTCTCAAGGACAGGCCCTTCAGGCAACAGTGTTCCTTAAAGCGCGCCATCCCCAACTTGCCTTGCCGACTCTCCGGGAAATCCTTAATCACCATCTCCGGTGTGACCAGCCGACCATCCAACCTGAGGCCCGTCAGACAACATTCCTCTTTGAAGCGTGCTATCGCTGTTTGGCACTTATCATTTCGCCCTGGCATTCGGCTGAGCTCCCGAACAACATGGTCCGGGGTCACTTTGATATTGCCATGTCGCATGTTTTGTAAGCAAAGTTGCTGCAAGAAGCAGCCGCTTCTAAAAGATGTTTTATCCTTTCCATAAGCGTTAAGCACATCAGCGGTGTTGATTGGACGCCCTTGTAATGGTTTTTTCTGCCAAAAGGCATCCTCAATCCGCCTGCCATCATCCAGCGTGATGGCGGTACCTGTGCGGGAGTGGTGGTTTGAAACCTTTTTGCCGTTGAATTTACTTCTGGAGCTGCCAGGAATTCTGCTTGAACCGGCTTGTTGATCCCCGACAGGCTTTGGGCGGGAGCGGGTTGATGTGGTTGCTTTCAGAATCCCCCCCTGCACACGTTAACTACAAATATCGCCATTTGACCTCAAAATGATGATCAGGTTCCCTCTATGGCCGTTGAACAATTCAGAGTAACTCGGGATGCCCCAGATAATATCCCTGACCACCAGCAACACCCAGCTGTTTTAATGCCTCCCACGCCTCTTCCTGTTCAACGCCCTGGGCGAGAACACTCATATCCCGGGACTCAGCCATCATGGACAGTGTTCTTATATACAGTTGATTCTCATAGCTGGACGTCAACTGTCTTGCAAAACTGCCGTCCACTTTCAGGTAATGGGCATTGATCATCTGCAGGAACGTCAGCGCCTGACTGGACACACCAAAATGATCAATAGAAAACTGACAACCGGTTGCCACCAGTGTATCCACCCGTTCTGCAACCCGCTCCCCCACCAGCATAAGCGAGCGCTCAGCCGTTTCCAGAATCAGACGCCTGGCCAGATCCTGACGCAGTCTGAGGGCATCCAGTAACCAGTGATAAAAATCATCATCCATCAGGGAGTAAGGTGAGATATTCAGGCTGTAGGTTCGATAGTCATCCCGGTCATCCATATAATCCGTCAGGGCAAAAAATACCGCCCGATCAAAGGCTCCATGCAGATCATAGCGCTCAACCACTGGCATAAAGGCATCGGCAGACACCACTTCACCAGCCAGCTTTATCCGTGCCAGTACCTCCGTAAACGCTACTTCACCATCCACTCCCTTAATGGGCTGGCCATACAGCTCGATAAGGCCTTTTGCCATTACCTCTTCCAGCGCTTCGACCCATTGAGTGTCACTCCATCCCATGTACGGATAACCAGACTCACCACTGATATCCATCACATCCCAGCAATTTTTAACCCGGGCCTCTTGTTCCAGCAGCTGCTGATCACCATGCTCCAGCAGCAGCTCCGGAGAACAACGCCCCTGGTGGGTCACTGCGACAATATGCAGGTTATTGCTACCTTCCGGTGACGAGAAAAACTCCATGGCCACCAGAACCTTGAATAACCGTTCCGTCACCTTACGGATTTCATCGACATTGCAGGCGGGCACACACACGCTAAAACCGGATCCATTCCAGCGGCCAGAAAAAGCTTCGGGCCAGGCCAACAGGGTTTTGCCCAGCCAATAGCTGACGGTCACCAGCAGGTCATCAACAAACTTTTGTCCATGAGACCGGTTCAGCGCCTCCAGCCCTCGCACCTGAATCATGACCAGACTGGCACCCGCCTCACCGATGTCTTCACTTAACACGGTCTTCATCCGACGGTTAAAGGCCCGTCGATTGAGTAATCCGGTCAATGGATCCTTGACCGACTTGCGACGCAGCTCTTCTGTCAGAGCCACCTGCTCAGAGAACGCCTTTTCCAGCTTCTCTGCCATCCGGTTCATGGCCTGAACCACTTTGCGTAAATCTCTGGTTTTGGGTAACTCGGGTTGTATCTCAAAATGACGGTCACAGATTCGGTTCGCCTGCTGCTCCATCCTTGTTAAAGGCCGGAGTACCACACCCAGCAGCATATTCAATCCGACCATGGCAACTATCAAACCGATACCGAACAGCAGCGCATCTTTGCTCACCTTGGACCAGAGACTGCGGTAGGCATAACCCGGATGACTGGCTACCAGAAGCTGCCCCATGGGCACCCAGCCACTGTTAATCTCGCTGGTGACTGCCGGAGTTTTCAGGTCAATCAGTTTCACAAACCAGTCCGGTACACCTTCCAGCGTTCCCGGGTGTTCACTGTTGACCAGTACGTTGCCCGACATATCGGTAAAACGAATCTGCCGGTAGTAACCACGATCAAAAACCGCATCAATCATCGAGTCCATCCTGGCAATATTGCCAGCCCCGGCGGAAGCAATGGCAACACCAAGGGAGGTGGCCGTATCCTGGGAATGAGAGTTCAACTGTTCCTGGAGGTAATGACGGGCATCATTGACGGACAGCACGAAGCTGCCAGCAAACAACAGAATCAACAGCAAAGTTAAAGATAGTGCCAGTTCACGAAGTAGCGTCATGGTGGCCTCCCTGTCCGTTTTCAGTTCCGGGGAAAGCAGGATAAGCCATCAGCTGCTCCCGTCATTCAGTCGTCCCTGACTGTTCGACTTCTGCAGCCGTCGGCGCAGCTCAGTCCAGGTCTTTATCTTACTGGACTCACCGAGGCGAACCCCTTCACCACGCTGACGGGACAGCCAGAGTCCGTCACCGTTAAAGTTATAAACGGGAACCAGATCTGTGCGATGACTGGCGGGACGAATCTCACTGACCAGGTTGTCCAGAATCAACGGCTCTTCCCCCGGACCGGCGAAGTAACTGAGCACCATGTGAGCCTGATCAAGCTCAACCGCCTTTACATAGGTAATCCTCAGCTTCTCATCGGCCACGCCAAGCTCACGAAGGGTAAAATACTTGGCAATGGAGAAGTCCTCACAATCACCCGCGCCACTGGCCAGCAGTTCCACCGGGGTTGCCCAGAAATCCTCTTCCCCCCAGTGGTCAATATCATGCACAAAGCGCATACGGTTAAAGAAGTCATTCACTTCAACCAGCTTCCGGGGTTCTGGCAGCTTCCTGCTGTAGATCATCAGATTCTGCCAATGGGTCAGCCGTTCAGCGGCAGCGACACCGTAGAGTTCCCGGGCACTATCCACCAGCGCTTTACCCACCACCAGGTCGCCAGCCAGCACCACGGCAACGAACCAGTGTCCCCATTTAAATGGAAGAAGGTGGGAAAGCATCCAGAATATTTCCAGCCGATTCCTGATCTTATATAGAGTCGGCAGTGATCAGCCGGGCCTGTAAGGAAAAACCGTCAAAAGGCGATAACAGGGTTGGCGGCAGAGTAAATCTATGCGTATAATCCAACCGCTTCAGGGCCTATAGCTCAGTTGGTTAGAGCAGCGGACTCATAATCCGTTGGTCGAAGGTTCAAGTCCTTCTGGGCCCACCAGGTATAGCAACGCTTTCAAGATAAGCACTCACTCACTGACTCACTATAAATTCTTATTTGCGCCCACTTTTGCGCCCTCTTTCTGTCGGACTGGTAGCGAATTAAACGGGCATCTATTCGGCTGTTACCTTTCAATTACTCACTTCAAATTCACGCGTCTTGCTCGCGTGGTCGTCGCGCTGATTTCGCGTGCCTGGCTAATTAATTCATTGCTCAATGACAACATTTGCCAACATTCCTTGTAGCCAGCGAAAGTACAAAAACGCACTTTGAGCCAGAAAAGGTACACTTGTGTGCTTTAAACCTTGGGGATTGGATTGACGGGAAAGATGGAGGGGTTAGCCTTGGCGGTATATCTGGGGCTAATGTTCCCGTTCCCCCTCCGGTTGGGCGTTTGTAGCTGGCCAGCCTGTACCAAGGCACAGTTAAGTGTAGCCTGAGGATTCCTGTTTGTTGGCTGTCTTCTGGCTCAAGGGGGCACATATTCCGAGTACCCGGTGTAATGAATGGCTTGCTGGTGGCCTGCTACACAGAATCGGCGTAACAGCTAACCGGCCCTGCTGGTGGCTCCGGGCTCCAGCATTCGCACGGTGCTTTGAAGGTGGGCCAGAATCCTGACCGATCTATTAGCATGGTCTATGCTGTGTGCGGGTGCGGGCTCTGACAGGCTGCACGATGAATGCACCCTTGCTCCCCTGTTGCTCTGGTGCCAGGGGGCTTTATACATCAGTGCTTGCTTATCCTGCCTGGTGTTGGGTAGGGCTTTACTGCAATCATGCCGTAAAGTGCGTAGAAACTCTGCGTAGTGCGTAGATATGGTGCGTACATTACTGCTACCAGTGTGCGTACCGTAATGCGTACCGCTGTGAAATAGTTAACATAACTTAGCATTTTGAATGCGAACCAGAGTGCGAACTTATAGTGCGAACTACCCTCAGTATTCTTTAGCCTTACCACTTCAGACAATCCTTGATTCCATAGCTTCCGACTGAACTTTTCTAAACCGGCTATATGACTTCAGACTGCTTCTGCTGGTGGCTTGCCGGTGCGCAATAGTGCGAACTGCGTACCATTGGGTAATGGCTTAAACCTGCTGCTGACAGGCTCATACATGCCTTTCTCGATATAGAGTTTTCTGGAGTGGTGCGAATTGAGATACCTACAAAACCAAAGCTATCTATCCGTTATGGATTGATTGCCCTGGCTTCAATCTGCCCGGGTCGGGGTAGATTGGCCTTGCCGGAAGATGTGCGGGTTTCTCGTCGATCTGCTTTGTTAAGGTGGGCCCGTTTTCGGGCTGGCGTCGCGATTCGCTACTCCCCAGGGTCTGGGTTAAGGGTGGGAGAAATGTTCCCACCCCCTGCATTGGCATTGAATAACGGGTTAATCAGTCAGGGCCCCGATGTTTTGACGGGTCAGGATTTTGGCTGGTTACACTGGACTCAAAAAAGAAAAGCCTCCATCTGGTTCGACTGACTCCGCTGCAATTGCGGGCAGTGGTTCACCAGCTTGAAGGCCTTAAATGACAAAGGCCCTACCACGAATGATAGAGCCTTGGATCAGCAGTCTTAGATAGCTTGTCATCGCCATTTCCAAGACTGGCTGCACCGGACGTACCTGAATGCAGTCTCGAAAGCCCGATGCTATGCAGAGCGGGAACATGGGTAAATATAGAGCATAACCCAGCATTTTGCCAGTTAAGAAATACCCAAACCGGCTAACAGACATTTCCGTATTGCTTGCATCTGCTCTCTACCCAGTCTGTCCTGATAATACATTCGCTTACCATCGGCTCCCCTGGTGGGTAGTCTGATTTGATCTAACCGGTGAAAGCCTACGGTGTAGAGCATATCGGCTTTTACCCAGCTTTCTTTCTCTATGAAACTCCTTCATCCGGGGCATGCTGGCCTTGGGTAAAAGGTAATGGTAGGGCTCAACCGGGTTCGGTGTTGATGTGCTTATGCAGGCTACTGTTACCAGTCCACCTCTCTTTCTTATGCTGGAGACTACCAGAACAGGCCTTTTCTTAGTCATTTCAGGCTCTTTAAAGCCCTGTGAAAAGTCGCACATGAGAATACTCCCCACTTTGGGGTGATACTTGATTGCCATAAAACTCCGTATCAGAAATGCCGTGTATGTTTGTCATTGGGTGTATCCTGGCTCAATGCGCCCAGCTTCCGGTCTATTGTACTGCAATCCAGTGATAAGGGTTGCTGGTTACTCTCTGCGGATTAGATGTGATGCAGTGCGATAGCCTGAGATGTCGGAAAGTTTTCCGGTATCTGTGACTGGTGGCAAGCAAAAAAAACCGGGCGTAATGCCCGGCTAATGGCTTAATGACTCTCTGATTTTTTCAGTACTGGCTGATTGGGTTCGGTATTCCTAATCCTTTTGTGCTGATCTGTTGCCCTACAGGTATTTTGTAGGATGCTTCCAGTTCCTCCATGGATGCAGGCCAACGCTGATTCTTCGCAAAGAATGCAGCCATAGCGTCGGCTTGCTCATTGTTGATACCAGTACCATAGCGCCCCTGAGCAATGATGTTGGCTTGGTATCTGTCCCACTTGCCCTCAACGTGTTGACCGATCTCGCCCATAACAGAACCGTAACCTTGCTGATTGGTTTGGGCTGCTTCGCCTGCCTGCTGTCGTATGCGGTTGGCTTCTGCCAGAACATCAGCTTTGGTTTTACCTGTTTGATCTGGTGCTGGTAGCTGTTCACTTGATGACTGGCTTGCTGCGTTGTCACCACCAGCGGCTTGCCTGGCTAACCGGATAATATCGTCATAGCCTGGCTGAGTTGTGGTGGTTTCTGGTTCTGTTCTGTAGCGGGTGGAAAACCCCAATCCATAGCCGCCAAACTGTGGTGCGGTTTGGGTATTTTTGAAGTTCGGATCATAGACTACACGACTGCTGGCCTCCCTTGGCCCATACTCTGCCATAAACGCATCGTAGGCATTCTGCCCTTCCTTAACTGCGTCGTACTCCTCAAAGCCTTTTGACTCTCCGGTGTTCGGGTCGTACTTTGGGCGAGTGTATCGGTTGTTGTCATCCAGAGTGTACCCCATGGACAGAATACCATTATCACTGGTGGCAAGATCCCTTGCTGCGGCCGCACCTTCAGCAAGTTCCTTGCTCTTAAGAATTGCCTCTCTGCCCTGGGTGACTTCTGTTCTTTCGCGGGTGGTGTAGTTGTTCAGGTTGGATAGCTGCCGTTCAACCTCTGTCATGGGTAAACGGCCTAATACTGAATCCTCGGCACCCAGTATGGAGAGAAACTGAGCCCCCTTATCGTCTGTATCCAGCTTGAGCCCTGTGGCGTTGTTGATACTGGAATAAGGTGTTTTGTTCAGTAGCTCAAGGGCTTGATCTAAATCCGGTTGCCCCTGCTTTCGGTTGGTGGCATCTCCGCTTAAACCCAGTAATTCCCGCAATAACTAAAATCCCTTTGCTACCAAGGGTTGGAAGCTTGCGGGACAATTTCAGCTACGCAGTCTAGAATAGAGGATATTTTTGGCAAAATACCAACACAGTGTCATATGCCTTCCTCTCATAATCATTCGGTTACCTCTGACCTCATTGATATTGTTTTTGAAAAAGTTCAAGAGATTCCTGAC
>NZ_JBLYNV010000079.1:0-20174 GCF_049310165.1 Endozoicomonas sp. ALE010
TCCATCCGGCAGTCGGCTATTTTGGCATGGACACGGGCAACCTTGAGCCTTGCTTTGGCTCGATTGTTACTGCCTTTCTGCTTTTTAGCCAGTTGACGCTGAAGGTAGGCAAGCCTTTGCTCATAGCGTCGGGTGTGACGGGGATTGCCGGATTTTTTACCGTCCGATGTGATGAACAGATCGGTTAAACCTAAATCAATACCTACTGTCTTGTTGCTGATAGACATTGGTTTAGCTTCAAACTCGCAAAGCATGGAAACAAAGTACCGGCCCGCCCGATCTTTGCTGATGGTGATGCTGGAAGGCTCAGAACAAAGTTCTCGGCTCCAGCGGATATTCAGCGGTTCTTTGCTTTTGGCGATGAACAGTTGGCCTTTTTTCATGCTGAAAGCGGCCTTTGTCAGCCGTATACTTTGCCTCGAATGTCTCTTTTTGAATTTGGGGTATTTCGCCCTGCCAGCCCAAAAGTTCTTGAAGGCTTCCTGCTGATCCCTGAGTGTTTGTTGCAGGATGACGCTGGATACATCAGCCAGAAATGGGAACTCTGTCTTGAGCGACACAAGCCGCTTTTCTGCCTTGGAATGGGAGATAGATTGCCCATTTTTGTAGTAGGCATCAGTGCGAAAACGGAGGGTGTTGTTATAAACAAAACGGCCACAACCAAACGACTGAGCAAGGAGTGCTTCCTGTTCAGGTGTTGGGTAGAATCTTTCTTTAAAAGCACGTTTTGTTTTCATGTCGCAAATATTACAGAAATACTAAACACCTGTAAATACTTAAGACTTCCGGTTCTGCAAGCCCTCTACGGGCTTGTTGCTTATTATCACCGCCCGCATTGGGCGATGCTTTACGCAGGTTTTGGTAGAGCCTCATCTTCATCACCGGAAGCGCTGTTAGGAACACCAACCACGGCACATATTCTCGGGGGCTGTGTGATGGGCGAGAATCGGTATACCGGCGTTATCAATAATAAAGGCCAGGTCTTCGGCTACGAGAATATGTATGTCTGTGATGGTTCTGCCATTTCTGCCAACCCGGGGGTGAATCCGTCACTAAGCATTAAGTAGTTAACCAAATGAAATCATATTCCCCATAAGAGTACTTAATGTGTATTCGTTATGGAATATATATTGACTATCAAGGTTGGCAAGCGGCCCTATGCCACTTGCCGCTCCTCTGCATCAAGACTGGCACAGTTATACTCGTAAACAAAACCGCCGCGGCTCATTAAACAATTCAAAGCAGCCGTCACAGCAGCTATGCTCGTAACTGCCAATATCGTCGAAGACATAAAACAGATTCTCTTATCCAAATGACAGGGTAAATCGGTATGAGCCATAAGGCCACATGAAACCAGCCCCATTAGCGCTCCACTACAAAGTCCGACATATCTGCCAAAAGTGATTGCTTTCGCCCTTATATGGGGAGACATGTCAGCTGATGGAGGATTGACCACTGCTCTATGGCCTCCCTGGTAAACCTGATCTACAACCCGAGCTTGCATAATAGACATCTGAAAAGCGCAATTTACCAATGTATGGTACCGATCGACCCACATTTTCTGAACAGTTGGACATCAGCTGTTGATAAAAGTTCAGTGATGAAATATCCGGGTTAAACAACTGACCACTGTATATTTCACAGGAACACATATAATATGCCTGAAACCAGCAATACTCATGCTCAGGGCGCTAATGACGTGATCGACATATCTGATATTCACATGATCAAAGTGGTTACTGAAGTAGGCAGTATCAACAAAGCCGCCGAGATATTAAGTGTTTCACAGCCGACCCTGAGCAAAAAAATCAGCCGCCTTGAAAAGAAAGTTGGTGTCGAACTGTTTAATCGGGATAGCGTGGGTATGGTACCCACAGAGGCCGCCAAATTCCTGATTAAAGAAGGCAATGGTCTCAGAGCTCAGTTGCAAGTGATTGAACGTCAGCTGGAGCTTATGTCGGATATGGTGGGCGGTACGGTAAGAGTGGGGGTTGGCCCCATTATCGAACAGCAGCTGTTAGCCAAAGTATTGCTTGATTTTGCTGAGAGAGATTATCAGTTTAAAATTTCTGTCGTCACGATGTCGGCTGATGCACTGCTGGATCAGCTGAAAAAAAGCAAGATTGATCTGGCGGTTGGCCCCTTTGTTGATTCTGATGTTCCGGATGATATTGTCGCCCCGCTGAAAACCTCAGAAAAACTGGTGGTAGCCGTGCGACAAGGTCATGACGCAGTTGGCAGGCAGGTCGAAGATTTACAGGAAATATCGAACTACAAAATCATTACGCCTAACATACCCGCCAGCCTGGGCGGACAGGTTATGGTGTATCTGGAAAATGCCGAATTAGAGCCGGACATCATTTGCGAAAGTTACACCATGGCAAAATACATTGTCATGAATTCCGATTATGTGACGGCCGGACCAGAGTCTTTATTCCTGAATGAATTTAAATCCGGAGAGCTGGTGAAACTGGAATTTCCCTATGACATCTATTGGCAGAGTCAATGCCTGGTAAAACCGGAAACCTTATTAATGCCTATTGTAAAAGAGATCGTGGATCTGTTTGCCCAGTATATGGAGGCGCAGTAATCAGCAAAAAGAGAAGCCCCGTGGATATGATTAAAGAGGGCTTCCCGACTTGAGTAACAGGCTAAAGACAGTCGCCGACTATGCTCGAACACGCTTTACCTGTTGGCCCCGTTTCTAAAAGTTGTACAGCACTTTAAACGCTGAAAACGCACCACGAACCCTGGTCTTAGGGGGCAAACCTTCACTCATCCGGCGAATTTGATCGGTGTACCAGCTGATTTCCATGATAGCCATATCATCGATCTTTTTAATACCGGTGGAAATGGGTTCTACACTGGAGCGGTAATTCGTGCCAGTCAGTAGATGGTTGGCCAGATTGGGATCAACGACAAAGGGTCGCGCCAGACCAACAACATCCACTGAGCCGGAATTAATCGCCTCTTCCATCGCTTGCTGACTTCTGAATCCGCCGGTGACCATAATGGGTGCCGATACATTTTTCTTAAGCTGTTCAGAAAATTCCAGAAAATACGCCTCACGCTTCTTTGTACTTTCTTTTTGCTCCCCCCGCCGGTTGACCGGATTTTCCCAGCTGCCACCAGAAACCTCAATCAGGTCGATGCCCATTTTATCCAGATGCTGACATACCTCGATGGACTCTTCCTGAGTAAAACCCCCTTTCTGGAAGTCTGAAGAGTTTAATTTAATGCCGATACCAAAGCCCTCACCTACGTTCTCCCGGATGGATGCGTAAATTTCTTTGACAAATCTCATGCGATTTTCAAGGGAACCGCCCCATTGATCATTACGCTTATTATGGTTTGGTGACAGGAATTGGCTGATCAGATAACCGTGGGCACCATGAAGTTGAACACCATCAAACCCTGCTTCTTTTAAGATTAAAGCTGTCGTAGTGAATCGACGAATAATGTCGTTAATCTCACTCTCGGTAAGTTCCCGAGGTGGGATAAACATATCGCTCGCTAAAGGAATGGCAGAGGGTGCCAGGGGTTGGTCATTGAGAAATTTAGGCGATTGCTTGCCCGGATGGTTGAGCTGAGCCCAAATTTGACCACCTTTGGATTTAGCGCCTGCAACCCATAATTCCAACAGTTGAAAATCATCATAGTTTTCAACAGCCACGGCCAGCGGTTCATTGGCATGGCGTTTATCAACCATTATATTACCGGTGATCAGCAGTCCGGAGCCACCTTCTGCCCAGGTTCTGTATAACACTTCAAATTGTCTGACAACACCGCCTTTTCCTGTGGCGATGGCTTCATTCATGGCTGATTTGCAAATACGGTTTTTGAGTACTGAACCAGAACGTAACTTAAGTTCTTCTGATAAAGGCGATGTGGTTGTCATATACGTTCTTCTGACCTCATGGATTAATTATCCTGCTTATTATTTCGTAAGGCTTCATTTCAAGCTTCAGTATGTTAAAAAAGTAGTCCAGGCGTGCGGATTCAATGAGTCGCATATAAGCGGCATTATTCAAGTGCCCCAGCGGATCACAATCTCCCCAGCGGACGGTATCTTGATAGAAGTGATTGAATAACGTTCGTTGCATGGGACGGACTCTCTGGATGGATTTGCCCCAACAGGCTGAATAATTTAGAGTAATTTGGCCTATTGTAATGGCTCTGAAATATACCTAATGATCTGGATTCCGGATAGTGAACTTATTTTGTCTGTGTTCCAAAAAAAAGGCATAGTGAGAATGAGACGCCTATAGTTCAGTTAGCTGCCTAGAGTAAATATGCACATTCCATCAAAATTTAAAGAAGTAAACTTGGGTAAACTGCACAGTTTTATTCAAGAATATCCACTTGGTACACTGATAGTTTCAGCCGAAAATACTTTGGATGCAGACCATATTCCGTTTTATCTTCAGAGACAAGAAAATGAACAGGTAATACTTCAAAGTCACATTGCCAAAGCGAACCCGTTATGGAAAAAGGTCGTCGACGGTGAGGAGGCTCTACTCATATTTCACGGGCCAAACGCATATATCAGCCCGAATCTTTATCCATCGAAAAAAGAAACAGGTAAAGCCGTTCCAACGTGGAATTATTCTGTCGTCCACGTTAGAGGACGAGTATTTTTCAAGCATGAAAGCAACTGGATTTTGCAACTTCTCAACAAGATTTCTGACTTTCATGAACTAAACCAAAACCTTCCCTGGTCAGTTTCAGATGCACCAGCAGAGTTCACTAAGAAACTGGTAAATGCTGTTGTAGGCTTGGAATTCGTTATTGATGATATAGTCGGCAACTTCAAGTTGAGTCAAAACAAAACAGCATCAGATTATTCAGGTGTAGTAAATGGCTTGGCAAGTTCAAAGAATAGTTCAGACATTTCTGTGGCCAGGCAAATGCAACGGTCAACATGTAGCTAACGAGTCAGTCAAGCAGATGGCACCAAGCGTGCCGTCTGCTTAGCTTGGCAATGCTCGATAAAATACCAATGGACCAGATCATTTCAGCCATGAGTGATTACTACATTTTACATTTTCGTTGCAGGATGACAAACTCCTTGCCCCATCCCAACAATCATTTCCTATGCACCAGATTCTCAGGGGGGCAAAAAACAATTCACTGTCTATCAAAGTATTTACTTTCTAAGATGGTTTCATAAGAAAAGCACGAAAGGTGAAGATATGAAGTCCATCCGCGTGATGTGTACTATCCAGGAGGGCTCTCTTGGGTATAGCAAAATCAAGCAACTGGAATCCTCCATAAAAGATATATACCAAAAGCACTTTGGTCCTGACTATAAACTGGTGTTTATGTGGTTAACCTTGCCCTATGGTCAGGCCTATCTGGCTGGCAAGTTGTCTTCCGCATCCAGTGTACAACTGCCCGTGCAAGATGGCCTGCCAGCGTCCAGGCGGCACCCTTTTATGTCGGAAGTGTGTGCTAAATGGCAGGAGATTACCGGTTGCACACAGGATCAGATTATTTTGGCATCCAGTGATTTTACCGAATCGGAAAAGTTTCAGCGGGGTTTGGTCAATCGATTCAAACCGTCCAAACGTAAATCGACCATGTTGAAAATGCTGATGCGCTTTATGATGGGGCGTTTTAAGAAAGGCTATTACAACACCAGTGTTACGTTATAAAAATAAATCAAGGATAGCGCTATGCCACTGTACACTGTTACCACACCAAAAAGCTTACCGAACTCTAGGCGTGTTGAATTAGCTAACTTGATCATGAATGTTCATTGCGGCCTCACAGGTGCTCCGGAAACATTTGTAAACGTGATGTTTTGGGAAAATGCCACGTTAAACGACGGCGTTGCCATGCATGTTTATGGTGGTATACGAAAAGGTCGAACCGCTGAGATGCGAGAAACATTACAAAAGGAAATGTCCAGACGCGTCTGCCAATTGATGATACTCACAGACAAAGAGCTGGAAACAGACATGTTTGAAATGCCTGCCCAATGGATCATGGAAGGTGGAGAGATCTTACCCGAACCCGGGGAAGAGCACTTGTGTGAGTGGCTGCAAAACGGGCACGGGACTGAACATAATCAGAAAGCGTTCATTTGATCATAGCTCTTGAATGATTTCAGATAGCGAGATAGCACCTCTGGATCAAAAGTCCGAAAAACACGGGTTATTAATGCGCCATTTTCAAGGGATTGAGCGATAGGCTCAGGTAATGGGCTGTCAGCATAGACTGACAGATGCTCAGGAAAGTAAGCCAGTGCAGCTTGATCATCCAAATATTGCAGAACCTGATAGAGATGCCCTGTTTCCAGGCCCTTCTCGGGTTGAACCAGTATTCTGGACAACTCACAAGCTGCCACTCTGAGACTTTCTACTGATACGGTACCGTTTCGAGAAGTCTTGCTGCCAATAACATCCAGCTCTTCTGGTGATAATCCCATGGCTATGCCAATCGCATGCCAGTTATGGCTTAATGGCAAACATCTCAAAAAATCCATAGTCAGCGGTTCTGAACCGGCCATCTCTGTGGAGATGCCATCCTCCTGCCAACAGAGTGATTTGACTGCTGGCGGCTGTATGTCCTTTAAATGATGAAACTCAGAATAAAGCTTACTGTTTTTTATGAAAAGATCCGATAATTCCTTATCAAGACCACAGGATTTCGCAGCGACCATCGAAGCATAGGCAATGTGCCCTGCTGTGAGTTTTGGCAGGCAATGTTCTGCTTCACGGAGTAATCGTGAAATATTGCTATAACAGGGCTCGTGTTTACCAACTCTACTGAGAATTTTCTGGTTTATGTGCACTGGTAAATCAAGAGCCTGGCTGAAGGATTCAGCATCTATTCCTATGGTTGCAAGATCATAGCCCAGACGAGCTATCCGGAAGTCCCATTCGCGTTTATTGCTGGTACCATGAGGCTCAGAATGCCCTTGCAGGGATTGAATCAAGCGATGCGCGGAACTTATGGCCAGAAGTTCAGGAACGGTGATTATTTTTACCAGCTCTCTGGTACTGATACTCCCCCCTTTAATATCCAGAATTTTCTTGAACAGAAGGTTGGTTGAGAAGCCCAGTGAGTGTACGGATTCTTGTTGTAAACCCTGCGACACCATTAACTCCGGGTATCCAGCTGCAAACGCCAGGACTGCGGTTGGAACATAGTAAAGATAGGGATCTTTACGGAAGATCTGGCACAACTTGAAAAAGTCCAGTTCATGATTCAGGGCCGCATCAGTATCTGGAGCCTGCACGCTGTACGGCCATTCTGTAAGCCTCCCATTCTGATCCTTTGCAATAGCAGAATTTTCATGAAAGAACTGATACAGATCAAGGGCAATACCGAACTTTTCGCAGTGCAGTTCAGCCAGGTCGAGCCTGGAAATACCCGCCAGCATCGTCAGCAGTGTTTCATGGGTGATCGTCATTTTTTCCAGAATTAACCTGCCCTCCTGTTGCCGGGAATACCAGGATAGATAATCAAATTTTTCCTTTTTCAGCCCTTGACGTTCACGCTCCTTGATTTTTTCTTCGATATCCTTTGTGGGTAACCCCAGATAAATGGCAAACAGGAGCTGCTTATCAGGTGTTAGCTCCTCATTAATTTGCGGCAGTAATTGTGACCAGGACACCGGATCATCTAGGTGTGTCTCTGCCATAGGCGTACATTCAGAATCAAGCGTTACATTCCTTGCCGATATGGCGACATCGGTAACAGGCGGTGCCAGCGCCGGTGCCAAGGGATTAGCGCTGGCAGGAGAGACAGACTTTCCGTCAAAAGTAGATTTAGAACAAATACCGACTGAATGCGCTGTTGGTTGAAGACCTTGAGTGCCAATGTCGGAGTTATCAGGTTGGGTAATTATCTGATTTTCCTTTGAAACAATCATCATCCACTCTCATAAATAATAGTTTTTAAAATTTATTGGCAAAGCCTCTGACATCGAATTTTCAACATCTGATGCAATCAGCCGAAACGAGACCGGTGGCGGCATTAAAAATAATTAACCTGGAAATCTATGTTCACGGTTTTAAGACAATAAAATTAACAAGACGTTCATTGTTACTGCAGAAAAGCCAAAAAAGGTCTAATGCACCAATAAACTTCCAGTGAGAAAAATGTGAAAAGTGATCAGTCCCCGGGGAATTGCTGCCGGAGTACTATAAATGCGCTAATACCTGGCAGCCCCCGGAGGCTGAGCGAAAATAGTCTGCATGGGAAGGACCTTTAGGATGTGGAAGAACCGGTTTCTTAACGGAATTATGAGAGTTTAACAGGGGATGACGGTGGGGAGTCGGTTCTTATACCCAATAAGTGCATACGAACCGACCTTATAACTAGGAGGCTGACCGAGAATAGACTGCCCTACTACGGTGGCAGAAAAGTGGTCTTTGATGGTTAAGACCTGCTGCAAATGCCAAAAGAGAAAATGCGTGGCGTTCGGGGTAATCGGATTTCCATGATTTTCCAGGATCCCATGACCTCTCTGAACCCGGTGATGACAGTCGGGGAGCAGATTGCCGAAGTGATCCTTATCCACGAAGACGTCAGCAAAAAAGCGTCTTGCCAGAAAGCTGGCGAAATGCTGGAGATGGTGGGCATTCCGGCGGTATGAAACAACGGGTAGTGATCGCCATTGCTCTTGCCTGTAACCCGGATCTGCTAATCGCAGATGAGCCGACCACAGCGCTGGATGTCACCATTCAGGCCCAGGTACTGGATCTGATGAAAGATCTGAAAAGCCGTTACAACACTGCGATGATTCTGATCACCCACGACCTGGGGGTTGTTGCCCAGGTGTGCGATAAAGTGGCGATTATGTACGCCGGTGAAGTGGTGGAGAGCGGTGATATTCGCGATGTCTATGAAAATACCAAACACCCTTACACCAGGGGGCTGCTTGGTTCGATTCCCGATCTCGATCACTCGGTTGGACGACTGAACCCCATTAAAGGCATGATGCCGGACCCAACGGACCCACCGGCCGGGTTATCCTGCGGTTGCTGGAAGCCACCGATGGCGACATCCTGTTTGAAGGGCAGAATATTCGCCACTTCAACAAAGATCAGATGCGACGACTGCGTGAAGATATGCAGATTATCTTCCAGGATCCTTTTGCCTCTTTGAACCCCCGGATGACCGCCAGTGAGATCATTGGTGAACCGCTGCTGATTCACAACAAAGTTAAGAATAAGCAGGAGCTGACTGAACGTGTCGCTGAATTAATGGAGCTGGTTGGCCTTAGCCCTCGACTGGTCAACACTTATCCCCATGAGCTGGACGGTGGTAGACGGCAGCGTATTGGTATAGCCCGTGCGCTGGCGCTGAAACCAAAGTTCATTATCTGTGATGAGCCGGTATCGGCGCTGGATGTATCCATTCAGGCGCAGATTCTGAACCTGATGCAGGATCTGCAGGAGCAGCTTGGACTCACTTATATCTTCATTACTCACGATTTATCGGTGGTTAAGCATTTCTCCGATGAAATCGCGGTTATGTACCTTGGGCAGCTGATTGAGAAAGCACCGGCCAGGGATTTGTTCAGCAACCCGACTCACCCTTATACCAGGGCCTTGTTATCGGCTATTCCTTCGATTCATCTGGACCATAAGATGGAACGGGAAGTGTTGCAGGGCGAAATTACCTCACCCATCAACCCGGCACCTGGCTGTCGCTTTGCGCCCCGTTGCAAGTATGCAGCACCCGAGTGCACCTCCAGAGAGATTCACCTTAACGAGATCAATGATGGGCACTTTGTTGCCTGTGCCATAGTCGGGAAAGGGTGACCCTCTTGAAATTTATGAGGTGAAACCAGGGCCTGTTGACGTTTCGTTGCAAGCTCAGCACACAACGAAACGTCAACAGGCCCTGAGCAGACTGCATTAAAGTGCCAAAAAGATTCCGGATAACTTCAACCCGGAAGGAACGTTCTTATTATTTTGTTGTCCATAATTTCCTGACACCGGCATTCATAAATCAGGCATGGATGATCAAATGGACAAAACAACCAATGAAACTATCAACTACCACTCCTTGCCAAATCAAACAATAACCCATTCTTTATTACATCGAGCGGGAGACAAAAGGAAAACATCAGTCTTTCCCGGTGACGTGGCAGCGCCTGAGCAGCCTTCAGCACAGCGATCAAGATTAATAGAACCCCAAAAAGTCCCAACGCCTGACTTAGGACAAAGGACGACAGTCGCCTGTCAAGTTACCTCTCACTTGCAAAGTAATCAATCCACCGCCCGCTCAACGAATCAGGAAGCGGTCCATCAGAGCCTGAGCACCGGCGAGTTCTTTTTTGCCAATACTCCGTTAACCCAACAGCGAATTATTGATCAATTACGCCATGAACAGCCTGCAACGTATTGCATTCGCGCGCTGGATGATCTGGAAAAACATGGCCTGATGCAACAAACCTGGCTAGAGGGCGGCCAATTAAAAAAAGCGGAAGGCCGACTGTTTACGGATGAGCCGATGACCCTGGTGTTTGACCTGACCTCCATGACACCCGGTGATATCGCCAGCTTTAATGACCTTCTTCAGGTGGGACCCAAGTGTAACGATAAACCACTGGGTGACCACATCCGGCGGGTATTTCTGGTCAACCACGGGATGCTGGACGGAAGTAAGCTCGCCAACCCCGACCTCTGGCGCAGATTGGGGCAAATGCATGAAAAGGCCGTACCAGAAGCCGACTGCTATATTGCTGATTCGGTGACCGATGAAACCTTGCTGGCCCAAAAAACCACGGAAGATATCCCGGCCAGTGCTCCCCGCATCACCATCAACTTTGCCACCACCGACCACTGGTACCGCCGACTGTTCGGTGGTATCACCCTCAATGACCGGGGGCAGCTGTTTTTTTCTGATGGCGCCCTGGCTAACCTGAAAGAGAATACCCATCTGGTGTTTAACAACGCACCCTGGGAAGACACTGGCTTCCAGGCAGCCCTGGCAACGGCCATACGGGTTGGCGGATTCACCGCCAACAAGCAATGGGTCCGACTGCCTGAACAGATATCCCTGTCCGTAGCCCATGTCTGTGCCACCGAACTCAATGCCCGGAAAGACCAGACGATCAGCGACAGCACCGTTTTTTGTTCCCAGAGCCCGTTTGTGGTGATTAACGGCAGCTCAATCGAGCGTCTCAAAGGCCATGTGATGGTAGAGGGCACTGCCGTTGTGCAAACGGATATGCTCGCTAATCTGCTGCAAGGTTGCAGGCAACTGGTGCTTACTGGCGAGCTGGATGACAAACAGTGGTTATGGTTATTGTGCCGACTGGAGGAATTACCGGAGAGTAAAAGACCACAGTTGTTTGCCAATTTGCCAACCGATTTGTTGCTCCCAGCAAGGGCTGGTGACTGTCCAACCACGGGAGCCTGCAACCCACACTGCGCCACTTTTACCTATCAGATCAACCCCGGGGATACCCTGGAATCCCTGCAACAGGTCAACCTCACCAGCCAGAGCCGTTTCACTTTTTCCCTGACCAACAGTCGACTGCTGGATGCCCTGGTCAATGGGACGCCAACGACCCTTTATGGTCTGGAGCGCAACCCGGAATTGGCTGCCAACCTGGAAACCCTGTTATTGCCCGCCCCTTACCTGTTTATTCATGGGCATAAGATGGATCTGCCAAAGGCACAGGTCACCTTCACGCCTCCCCCGGGGCAGCAAACCACCGGCTCAGCATTGATCAACGCCCTGCTCAACCGTTCCGACAGCCAACCACCCGCACCGGAAAACCCGGTCTACTCCCTGCTGATGTCTCTGCCCCAATCCTGTCAAAGGCACTATCCGGACAAGCCGCCCTGGACCGGGGACGATTTTCAGTATCGGTTTGAGCAACAGGCCGAGGCAGAACGCCTGCTGGACGGTAGCCCAGGGCTGCTGCCCTGCCATCAACGCCGAGCCTTGCATGTGCTGTTGGCCAAGGCGTATCGCGGCGATCCGGAGATTTACAGTTTCATCAAGGCGAAAATTGCCGGTTATTATCCGGATCAACCCGCCGACAACCGGGCCGACCGATCCGCCCTGGAGCAATGGCTGGCCCACCACCCGGCCCCGGAACTGAGGGACATCAAGGCTGATTTCTGGGCGCTGGCCCGGCACTGCCCGGCCACGGTACACCAAGGCAGCCAAGACCCGTATCCTGTATCTCACGACGCAGTGAACCAGCTGGCCACCTATATTGTCGCCGCCGCCCCCCGGGCACAGCAGCGGCCCCTGGCACAGCGATTGGGTGTTGATCTTCGGCTGGTCCGGCAAAAACGCTGGTTTGACGGGAACCTGCGCTCAACCTTAAAAGATACCCTGATTGCTCACCGGGCATCACTCAGGCAGGGCACCATCATCAGCCAAACGGCCGGGACGCTGGAGAGCCAGATTGCCGCCATTCTAAATCAGACCGATCAACAGAAATCACAACAGATTCGGGAGTTACTGGCCACTGCCTTTGTTGATGATCAGTTACCCGGGCCGTGTCAGGATCTGCCCGATGCCCTTCTTGCCCGACAGCGCCATCACTGGTCCCGGCAGGAGCGGCGTCTGGAGCATTTGGCCCAGAGGGTCCGGGAGCATCCCGTGGTGTTCCTGCAGGGTGAGGCCGGAGCCGGCAAGACCTTTATGGCCAGAGCCATTGCGGCCAGGGCTGGTTATCCAGACTGTCAGGTGCTTCAGCTTGGGCCCAACCACACCTCAGAAGCCCTGTTTGGTGGACCGCAGCTGGTGAGTTATTCAGTGGGCAATGGGGCGGAGGACCATGGCACCGAATTTTGTGAAGGGCCACTGCTGCAGTGGGTATTATCGAAAGATCCGCCCCTGCTGGTGCTCGATGAAGCCAACCTGGTGCCAGAGGGTCTGCTTGCCCCCCTGGTCGGTTTAACCCGGCAGCCACCGGTGCTCCATTATCAGGGCCGGGAGTACGAACTGAACAACCGGCACCGGATTATTCTCACCGGTAATCCGGATCATTATTCGGGACGGCACCTTGATAACACGCTGAAATCACGGATTCCCACCTTCTTTTATAACCCCTTGCCGGACACCGTGCTGGCCAACGCCATCATTCTGCCCAACCTGCCACAGGCCTGGCCTGAGCACCTGAAACACCAGGCCCGTGACCGGCTATTAACCCTGTACAACCAGTTCCGGGCGCTGCAGGGCCAGACTACACCCAGAGATATCACCGATGTGCTGGCCACCGTTCGCCAGATTCTCCGTCACTGTTCCGCGACCGGCGACGACACGCCAGCGCAAGTCAACGCCCTGATCAGGCGGGCATTTATGGACAGTCTGGCCGGTGCTGTAACCACGGAATACCAGCAACGGCTGAACACCCTCAACGCCTGGTACCGGGGCCAGTTCAAGGAAGACCCGTCCCTTTTGGCGGGGGTTGACGCGAGCTTTACTGATTTTATCCAACGACTGCAGGCCGCCAACACCGATGGAGACTTCTCTGCGGAGCCTGTCCGGCAGCTGGTCTATCACTACTGGCAAAGTCTGGACAAGGATGACTCGGGACGCACCGCCATGCTGGTGGAAGGGCCGGCGGGCTGGGGCAAGGATTTTGTGCTGAACAGAACCATCCGGCTCTGGCAACAACAGCAGGAGAGGAAACAACGGACAGTACGCCCGTTTGTCCATATCAATGCCAACCCGAACCAGTGGACCTCTTTGGCAGAAAGCGTCAAGCAGGCGATGAGCCGGGGGCAACTGATCGCCATCAGTGAGCTTAACCTGATTCCCAGCCACTATGTAGAAGGGTTGCTGAATCATGTGTTGACCGGCCATGCAGCACGGGGATTTCGCCTGTTTGCCACCATCAATCCCGGCTATTTTGCCGGACGGGAAGCGCTGAGCAAGGCCCTGACGAGCCGCTGCACCCAGGTCAGGCTGGCTGCCCTTACCCCGGAAGAACTGGAAGGGCTGGTGCGGGGTTTGCCCAAGATACCTGACGGGTTGCCCAAATGGCTGGCGGGTCACTTCCACCAACTGGCCACAGCACTGCATCAACAGAACCGCCCGGTGCAACTGGCACTAAACGACCTGTTCAGTAGCGCCCGGCAGCTGGCCAGTCAGCGGCCTGAACATTGGAATCAGGCCTTGCGAAAACACCTGTCACTGCCCTTTCGTGCCTTGCAGACAACGCTGCCTCCGCTGAAGGAGGATACCGCACGCCTGGAACGAATCCAGCAGGAAGAACAACGGCACCGGGACCTTGAGACCATAGCCAATAGCATGCCCGGACTGTTGACGCCCATCACGGTAACATTCGGGCCTGAACTCCGTTGTGGTGATCGGGTAATCACGGTGACACCGGAGGCAACAGATCAGGACGTCATGACGATTGCACAAGCCATGCAGCAAGATATGGAGATCAGCGGCAATAGCGGGTCAACGGTAAACCCGCAACAAACGGGTCATTCGGCTTATCCTTGTAAATTTGGCGATATTTTGGTGCCCCCCCACTACAAGGTCACCAGGTACTTCCCCAAAAACCCTTACGATGCCCGCCAATATCGTCTCTTTTTTCGGGAGACCCGTCTGGATGAAGACGGCCGGTTGCGCAACTACCCCATCGACTGGACAAATGGCACGCTAACATCGTTGCCAGGATGGCCTGATGATAACGTCTGGCGGACCAACCTTGGAGCAGATGAACTGCCCGGCAAGTTTGTGCTGATCCTGAATAACCAGTGGCAGCCCCTGCCTGCCATGACGCCCAAAGACCAGCTCCGGGCACTGCGCTGCACCCCGGACACCCCCATTGAGCTGGCCCGAAGCGAGCTGACAGGGCAACTGTTAATCAAAAGTAAGGCAGCCTCAGCATCACCGGTTACGGTGGACTTTATCATTGCCCCCGAGCAAGCCTATTTTACCCTGCTAAGACCGGGCGAGTGGCTGACATTACCAGAGGGATTGTGCAGTCAACGGCTTGCAGATCTGTTGGAAGTGCAGATTTTTTACCCCAAAACGAACACCTGCGAAGCCTATGCAGAGCTGCGTAACATCCATGGGATCCCGGATATCCCGCAACGACTCAGGGCGTTGATGGGTTGGCTGGATACATTTTCCGATAGCAAAAATGTGACCGGGCAAGATGAACAGCTGTTGCTGAATATGCTCAGGGAGAAACAGGGGGTTTGCCGACACAAGGCGACGATTTTCCAGGTGCTCTGCCACTATTGGGGTATTCCTGCGCGGCAAGTAGCGAATGCTTCGCACCGTTTTGTTGAGATCAGCCCCGATGGCGGCCACACCTGGCGACAATACCAACTTGGTGGTGGCGGACAGGCCACTGCAGATATCACAGAACCCGACTGGGGGGATTATCATCGTCCAGACAATTCCAAGCTGAAGCTAACCGCTAAAAGGCGGGATGCCTATTCCGACCAAATTCTTGAGTCACCGGGATTTTCTTTGGGTAGTAAGATTAACTATTGTCTTGAAATTATTAAAAATGACTTACAGTCAAATACAAACAGATCAGCTTCGACTGAGTTTATGCACAGATTTAAAGATTTCTATTCTGCATTCAACAGAGGACCGGTAAAAACCAGCACATTTCCGGATTATTGGGAGATACTATTATCACCACAAATGTTTTACCGGTTTGGTGAAAACATAAAAGATTGGAAAAGTATCATAGAAGAAAGCGCTTGGCATATAGTGGATAAGCATATGGCGGATAATATGGTCAATTGCAGTGTGAAAGATTCTTTCCTTAATTCGCATCTGAAGATATTATGCTCCCTGATACATGCACAAAAGCCTGATGTGCACTATTTAAACTGGCTATGTGATCTTTACCGCTCAGTGCCTGAATTTCTGAAATATGTATTATTGGCCATCTTACAGACATTCTCCGGGTTCTGTGATTCCTGTCAGTTAAAAGGCCGGGTAAAACGAATGCTTATGTCTTATTCTCTAAGATCCATAAAAATTGACAAGCTTGATCCGGTAACAGATCGTGGTAAACGATTTTCACAGCGGTGCATAAAACTTGTCAAAACGATGACTATGAGCCGCTCACTTTTGGAGCGACTTTCGCAGCATCGCATCCATCAACAACTCCACCACCAGCCTGTGGGCAATTACATTATCGTCCCTGAAAAGCTTGTGTCCGGAGAGACTGCTTTCCTGAATATATCAAAATCTACAATCTACAAACCCATTATCTTCGATTGTACTTCTTTGCCAGAACAAGAAGTAACCGACAAGATTTCTGGAAGAATAAAATCCGGAATAAGGTCAGAAATTAGAGAATTACATGAGAGTGAAAAGAGTTTAGATTTACTCTCGATGATAAAAAAAACATTCTTTTATTGGCTGGCAGTTCACCACATGGATGATGCCACTTCTCCCATTTGGTTGACTTGCCTTTATGATAGTTATTCTAAGACAATGCAGCCTTTCCATGTTTTTAACCTTGAAGCCGTCAAGTGGAAATTTGATCACATCTCCCAATTAAAATTACCCCCGGAAAGTATAAAAGGCTATTTTAACCAACCTTCCGCTGTCGTTCTTCAAAAGGATGATTTGCTTGCTCTTTTAGACGAGTTTCTTGTTTTGATCGCAGACTAGGAAAATAGATACCTTATACTGAGGAAGTACAAAAAGTTGTAAGCGAGTACCAGAATACTCAAGCCTCGCTTAACCATGCAATGTAGTAGGATTTTGGAGAATTTGTCATTTATTTTTTAAATTGTCACTTCTTTTTTAACTCTCCAAACATTTTGGAGGACATTAAATATTTTGGCAACCAATGTCCATAATTATATTTCATTAATTCATGGAAAATATAAAACGTAGACTACTCTACGGCATCAACAGGCATTAGTTTTTACTGGCTTTTTTTCTCTTCCTTTTTCTCTTTTTTGGTTTCTCTGTTTGCTCTTCTAAATATTCTTCAGCGGTAAAATAACAGTCATCCGAAAACTGCCATTCTTCATCGGCAGTAAAATATGCCTCATCTGCTGCCTCCTCACCACTGCTATGTAACACAAGAGCATGGACCTCTGGCGAGACGGCTAACTTTATCTTTATATGCTCAATAACTCTTTTCATTGAATCCTGGTTATTAAGCTTGTTCACCGGTATTTCAATGACCTCAAATCCTAATTTTTTCAGCAGGGCGACTTTCAATAAAGTCGAACCATTCCTGGTTTTGAAATCACCACACACGTAATGAGAAGGTCCCTGAACGTCGATCACCAGGTTGTAATCTGGCAGTAGCAGGTCAACCGGAGGTAATGAGTTCAAACTCTTTTCTTCTTCAATCTTCAAAGACGGAAGGCTGGATTGCAGTTGATCGCGCAAGCTGGATTGAGATTGTGAAGTAATCGTCGGGTAATGGGGGACGACCGGACACGCTCTTCCAAGCCAGCTTGCTGCCATGGCAATGATGGATTCATCCTCTGTATCTATTTGCAAGGTATTTTCCAGGCGAGAAAATAGTTCACCTATGTGCTTTTCAAGCAAGCTTTTATTATTGGTGTAATTACAAAGATAAAACCTGGCACAAAATACCATGACTCCCCAGAGAGACATCAATACACCCTGGTGATAGAACTGAGAGCTTTCACTGACTCTTTCGACAAGAGAATCGAACGTAGATTTAACCAGGTTCAGCTCAATAGCCTCACCCAGTTTTGCCAAGACCCACAGCAGGTTGGTGACTTCCTGTGGCTTGAAGTGGTCTTTTTCTTCTGTTGATTCGACTTTGTTTTTTACATTGTACAAAAGCACGGTCATGATTTCTTTGAGCTTCGCTGTCTTCTCTAGCCCGTTGTCCCCCAGTTTTGCCAAGGCCCACATTATGTTGGCGACTTCCTGTGGCTTGAATTGGTCTTTCTTTTCTTTTGATTTGGCTTTGGTTTGCATCAGGGGCAACAGCGCGCCCACAGCCTCTTTGAACTTTGCCACCTTCTCCAGTTCCAGCCCGTTGTCCACCAGTTTCGCCACGGCCCACACCAGGTTGGCAATATGCTGAGGATTAAAGTGCTCTTTCTCTTCTTTTGATTCGGCTTTGGTTTTCATCAGGGGCAACAGCGCGGCCATGGCCTCTTTGAGGTTTGGTGTCGTCTGTGCCAGCCCGTTGTCCACCAGTTTCGCCAGGGCCCACAGCAGGTTGGCCACTTCCTGTGGCTTGAAGTAGCCTTTTGATTTTCTGGTTTTCACATGGGGCAACAGTGCAGCGACGGCCTCTTTGAGCTTCGCTGTCTTCTCCAGCGCCAGCCCGTTGTCCACCAGTTTCGCCAGGGCCCATTGCAGGTTGGCGACTTCCTGGGGTTTAAAGTGGTCTTTGTCTTCTGTTGATTCGGCTTTGGTTTTCACAAGGGGCAACAGCGCGACGACAGCTTCTTTGAGCTTCGGTGTCGTCTCCAGCTCAAGCCCGTTGCCCACCATTTTTGCCAGGGCCCACAGCAGATTGGCAGTACCCCGGGTATCAATACCCAGGGCGTCAGGTTCTTGGTTGCACTTAAGAATTACTGCATCAAGTAACGTTGACAAAAAAGCTGTCTGAGCCTCCTTGCTTCTCTCATTCATGTACTTATGTGGGGTAAAAACACCCGCTGATGTAAATGCATGAAGCGTCGTCGTCAGGCTTCTCCAGGTCCACCCGGATGTCGCTTTAAAAGCGTGCAACAAGGGTATCAGTTGGCGTTGTTCACTGTGATTTAATGGTCGTTTTGACCTTGATGTGTATTGTTTGATTGAACAGGCAAAATGACTGTGTTTTTTTCCTTTATAGCGATCACCATAATGAGTAGATATCCTCATCAGGTCATCCATTTTTGCTTGTGTGATAAGAGCATTAAAATCCTGAACCGGTTTTATTGAATGTCTTGGTGGATGGTTAGCAGAGGAGGCGTCAGAAGCACGATAAAATGCATGACGCTCCGGGATATAGGGGAGTGGAGTATTCATCCGCCTCACTGTGCCATACCTGTATCGCCCACTCCCTGAAGCACCGGTATGATCATCCGATTGATTGTAATCATTACCTGATGTTGTGCATGCCCAACTTATACCAGCACCACCTTTTTCCATAATTATATTTCATTAATTCATGGGAAACATAAAATGTAGACTACTCTACGGCATCAACAGGCATTAGTTTTACTGGCTTTTTTTCTCTTTCTTTTTCTCTTTTTTGGTTTATTTATTTGCTCTTCTAAATATTCTTCAGCGGTAAAATAACAGTCATCCGAAAATTGCCCTCCTTCATCAGCAGTAAAATATTCCTCACCTGCCGCCCACTCCCTGCTGCTGTCAGGTGACACAGGACCATGGGCCTCTGGCGAGACGGCTAACTTTGTCTTAATTTGCTCAATAACTCTTGTCATTGAATCCTGTTTCCAAAGCTTGTTCACCGGGATTTCAATGACCTCAAATCCTAATTTTTGCAGCAGGACGATTTTAAGCAAAGTCGAGCCATTCCTGGTTTTGAAATCACCATTCACGTAATGAGAAGGTCCCTGAACGTCGATGACCATGTTGTAATCTGGCAATAGCAGGTCAATCGGAGGTAATGAGTTCAGACTCTTTTCTTCTTCAATCTTCAAAGACGGAAGGCTGGATTGCAGTTGATCGCGGAAGGTGGATTGAGATTGTGAAATAACTGTCGGGTAATGGGGGACGACCAGACACGCTCTTCCAAGCCAGCTTGCGGCCATGGCAATGATGGATTCATACTCTGTATCTATTGGGAATGTATTTTCCAGGCGAGAAAATAGTGCACCTATGTGCTTTTCAAGCGAGCTTTTATTATTGGTGCCATTACAAAGATAAAACCTGGCACAAAATACCATGACTCCCCAGAGAGACATCAATATACCTTGTTGAGGGAACTGGGGGTTTTCACTGATTCTTTCGACAAGAGAATCGAACGTAGATTTAACCAGGTTCAGCTCAATAGCCTCACCCAGTTTTGCCACGGCCCACAACAGGTTGGCGATATGCTGAGGAATAAAGTGGTCTTTCTCTTCTTTTGATTTGGCTTTGGTTTTCACATGGTACAAAAGCGCGGCCAGGGTCTCTTTGAGGATCGCTGTCGTCTCCAGCTCCAGCCCATTGTCCACCAGTTTTGCCACGGCCCACAACAGGTTGGCGATATGCTGAGGAATAAAGTGGTCTTTCTCTTCTTTTGATTTGGCTTTGGTTTTCACATG
>NZ_JBLYNV010000080.1:0-19304 GCF_049310165.1 Endozoicomonas sp. ALE010
AGCAGGCGTCTTTACCGCCAGTCAGATGTAGGTTCTCCCACAGGGGACTTTCACCCCATCAGTTCATGCCCATGCCGGGCGTACCAAAAAATTCCAGCGGTCACTCACTCCGCTCGTGCCGCTAAATTTGGCGTTATATGCTTTGTGCAAACCTGGAAGTTTTTTATAATTTGCAGATCTTGTTTTTGATATGGGAAAAGAATAAATTCCCAAAAACGTATTTTGTATCACTTTTCCCTTGAATTATTGAGATAGCTGAGTAAGACCGTATTTGAGAGCATCAGAGAAATCACGTTCTGATGCTCTTCTGCTCAACAGGCCCTATGCTTTCTTCTTCTGATAAACCTTCACGCCAACAATAACAGCAGCAGCCACTAAACCGGCAAACAACAGATGATCCGGTTCCGTCAGCTGATGCCAGATAGCCGCCATCACGCCACCGGTAGAGTGATCTCCCGGGTGGGCCATAGCCTGACTGGCGATCAGGGTACTCACGCTGGCCAGTGACAGTAATTTGATGTTCATGCCTGTTTTCCTTGTTTGGATTTTATAAGTTGAACCGTCGGATATTCTACGTGGTTGCTGCTGCTTCCGGCATTTTGGCGTCCAGCATGCCTTTATCGATAATGAAATCGATGATCTCCCGCACGCCTTCGTTGGCCTTCAGGTTGGTGAAGAAAAACGGGCGGTCTCCCCGCATTTTTCTGGCATCCCGATCCATCACTTCCAGAGAGGCTCCAACATAAGGTGCCAGGTCTGTTTTATTGATGATCAGCAGGTCGGAGCGGGTAATGCCCGGGCCACCTTTGCGTGGGATTTTGTCACCGGCAGAAACGTCGATGACATAGAGGGTCAGATCAGACAGTTCCGGGCTGAAAGTGGCACTCAGGTTATCGCCACCAGACTCTACCAGAACCAGCTCAAGACCGGGGTGGCGCTGGTACAGCTCATCAACTGCCGCCAGATTCATGGAGGCGTCTTCACGAATGGCGGTGTGTGGGCAGCCACCGGTTTCTACCCCGATGATCCGGTCTTCGTCCAGCGCTTCATTGCGCATCAGAAATTGGGCGTCTTCTTTCGTATAAATATCGTTGGTGACCACGGCCAGATTGTAATGGTCGCGCATGGCTGCACAGAGTTTGGTCAACAGTGCGGTCTTACCGGAACCGACCGGGCCACCGACACCGACACGCAGGGTTTGTGGGGTTCTTGATGTTGTCATGGTGATTGTCCTTGTTATTAACGGGTAAATGGTCAGGTTAAGAGCGGAATAGCCTCGAATACTGATGCTCATGCCAGCAACTGGCCATGGCAAAGTGCATCAGGTTGTTACCAATTTCATGATCTGCCAGTGACTGGGCCTGGGTGAGTGCAGGTTCTATCCCGTGAATCAGGCGCTTCAGAATATGCTGGGCATCGGTCTGGCCAAGGGGAACGGCTTTGGTGGCTGCGGTTACCTGGTTCTCACACCAGGACCAGAGCAACCCTGTCGCAGCGGTTTTCTTATCGATGCCATGACATAACGAGGACAGGGCGAACATGGCGGCCTGTGTCGGCGATTGCAACCAGTCCGTGCGGGCTTCGTCCGGATACATGGACTTGACCCAGACAGCAAAGGCCCGGCCAACCTGGCAGTCTTCATCGTATAACTCCCTGGTCTCCCGAAAAGCCAGCAGCGTTTCGTTCCAGTGGCTAACCTGCTGCCGGTCTTCTACTGCAAAGGCGTCGTATAGCCGGAAAAACACCGGTATATCCAGACGGGCCATGCCCTGTTGCATCAGTTCACTGATCCAGTTGCCGGTGGTCTCACGGTTATAGCACCACTGTCGGTCAATGGCGGTTTCCAGCCCCTGGGAGTAAGCAAACGCACCAACCGGCAGTGCCGGGCTGGCCAGATGCAGCAGACCCAGCAGCGACTCAGTGGTGATGCTCATGATGGGCGTGTCCATGTTCGTGAGCATGACTGTGCTGATGATGGGAATGACCTTTGCTATAAGCACCGTTCTCAGGCTCAAAGGGAGCCTGTTCATGGTCCAGTTCCAGTCCAAGCAGGGACACCATATCATCCAGAACATGGTCAACCTGGTAGCGTAGCCAGTTGTCGCCTATCTGCAAGGGAACGTGGCGGTTGCCCAGATGATAACAGGCCCTGGCAAAGGTCAAGGGATCCTTGCAACGGGCGGTGGTGACGGCTTCACTGGCGGCGGTAATGCGGATGATCTCGCCGGTTTCAGCTTGCAGCAGAGTGCCGTCACGCATAACGTCGCCACGGTCAATAAAAATACCGGCATCCCGGCCATTCACCGTAACGGCTTTCAGTCGTCCACGTTTGCGTTGATCAAAAGGGAGCAAAAGTTCATCAGTAAACTCACTGCTCGCTGTCGGGAGGCGCTCGATTAACTTCAACATAAACGATCCTCGGTTTCAGAATAAGAAATAACGCTGAGCCAGCGGCACCACGTCTGCCGGTTCACACACCAGCAGCTCGCCATTGGCCCTGACTTCATAGGTTTCCGGGTCCACCTCCATCCGGGGCTGCCAGGTATTGAGCACCATATCCGCCTTGCGGATGGTCCGGGTATTTTTAACGGCAGACAAGGTTTTCTTCAGGCCCAGTTTTTCACCAATACCCGCGTCCAGTGCCGCCTGGGAAACAAACGACAATGAGGTGTCGGCAACGGCCTGTCCCATAGAGCCAAACATGGGGCGGTAATGAACCGGCTGGGGTGTCGGGATGGAGGCATTCGGGTCACCCATCGGTGCTGTTGCAATAGCACCTCCCTTAATCACCAGTGACGGTTTAACGCCGAAAAACGACGGTTTCCACAGCACCAGGTCGGCCAGTTTACCTAGCTCAATGGAACCAACCTCGTGGGCAATACCGTGGGTAATGGCGGGGTTGATGGTATATTTGGCGATATAGCGGCGAGCCCGGAAGTTATCCACACCGGCATCGCTATCTTCTGGCAACAGTCCCCGCTGTACTTTCATTTTATGGGCGGTCTGCCAGGTTCTGCTGACCACTTCGCCGACCCGTCCCATGGCCTGAGAGTCTGAGGCGATCATACTGAAAGCGCCCAGGTCATGGAGAATATCTTCCGCAGCAATGGTTTCCCGGCGGATACGGGAGTCGGCAAAGGCCACATCTTCAGGAATATTGGGGTCCAGATGATGGCAGACCATCAGCATGTCCAAATGCTCATCCACCGTATTGACGGTGTAGGGGCGTGTCGGATTAGTCGATGATGGTAGTACATAGCTTTCGCCACAGGCTTTAATAATATCCGGTGCATGGCCACCACCGGCCCCTTCCGTATGGTAGGTATGGATCACCCGACCTTTAAAGGCGGCCAGTGTGTCTTCCACAAAACCGGATTCGTTCAGGGTGTCGGTATGGATTGCCACCTGAATGTCGTATTTCTCAGCCACTGTCAGACAGCAGTCAATAGAAGCCGGTGTGGTTCCCCAGTCCTCATGGAGTTTCATGCCCATGGCACCGGCCAGCACCTGTTCTTCCAGGGCTTCGGGCAGGCTGCCATTGCCTTTGCCCAGAAAGCCAATGTTCATGGGCAGGCTGTCCACGGCCTTGAGCATGGTGCTGATATGCCAGGTGCCGGGCGTACAGGTGGTGGCATTGGTGCCGGTGGCAGGCCCCGTGCCGCCACCGAGCATGGTGGTGATACCGGAGGTCAGGGCTTCTTCAATCTGCTGGGGGCAGATAAAGTGAATATGGGCATCGACACCGCCGGCGGTAATGATCTGCCCTTCTCCGGCAATCACCTCGGTGCCCGGACCGATAATAATATCCACACCTTCCTGAACATCCGGGTTACCCGCCTTGCCAATTTTTTCAATACGACCCTGTTTGATACCGATATCAGCCTTGACGATACCCCAGTGGTCGAGAATCAGGGCGTTGGTGATAACGGTATCCACAACCTCAGCACCGGGCCGCTGGCTTTGTCCCATACCGTCCCGGATTACCTTGCCACCGCCAAATTTCACTTCATCCCCGTAGACCGTGTAATCCTTTTCGGGGCTGATAAACAGTTCGGTATCCCCAAGACGAACTTTGTCGCCTACGGTGGGGCCAAACATATCCACATAGGTTTGCCGGTCCATCTGCGTACGTTTGATGGTCATTGTGCTTCTCCCGGCTGTTTTGGTTCTGGCAGTGTGCCCATCACCTCGCCACGGAATCCGTAAATGGTCTGTTTGCCAGCATAGCGAACCAGTTCGACCTGTCGGTCCTGGCCGGGTTCAAAACGGACAGCCGTCCCTGCCGGGATATTCAGGCGAAACCCGAGGGTCTGCTCACGGTCAAAAGCAAGGGCGGGATTGGTTTCATAAAAGTGGTAGTGGGAACCCACCTGGATAGGACGGTCACCGGTATTGGCCACCGAGAGGGTCAGGGTCTCCCTGCCGACGTTAATCTCAATGGGGTCGGCAGAGGCAATCACTTCTCCTGGTATCATGATCAATCCTCAGGCTATGGGGTTATGGACGGTGACCAGCTTGGTACCATCGGGGAAGGTGGCTTCCACCTGAACCTCGTGGATCATTTCCGGAATACCGTCCATCACCTGCTCACGGGTGATCACTTCACGGCCTTCATTCATCAACTGGGCCACTGTTTTACCGTCACGGGCACCTTCCATGATATGCATGGAGATCAGCGCGATGGCTTCCGGGTAGTTCAGTTTGACCCCGCGCCCTAAACGACGCTCGGCAACCAGTGCTGCGGTATAGAGAAGCAGCTTGTCTTTTTCCCGGGGGGTAAGTTCCATAGTGAGATCCTGCTTTAATTATTCGTTAATTTAGGTATTCCAGATGCGTGGCCGACACCCTTTGCGGCCATTGAATCGTTCTCTCTCGGCTTCCCAAATCCAGGTGAAAATGGTTCTGGCCTGCTCTGATGAATCGCCCAGGTAACGCACAATAAACACACCGGCCCGCCAGGTGATGGCGGTTACCCGGTGCCAGCCTTTATCGACCAGCTGGCTGTGCAGGCAGGGTAAGTCTGGCGGGCTTTCCAGGGTGATCAGAAAGGTGCCAAAAACCGTCTGATTATTGAGCCCCAGAAGGGACGTGGGCAGTGCTGACCCGGCAGCAAAATCGAGCCTGTCAAGGTAGAGCGGTGTGCTGTCCCGGGTCAGGGTGAGATGCTGGGTGAGTTGCCCACGGGTAAACTGCTCGCCGCTGGCGGTTCGACCCAGGCAGATAATATCCCAGCCTGCAAAGAGCGCATCGCCGCTCAGTTCAATGCGGGTATCAAGCTCGGTAATGGCACCATTAAACAGGATGGTTTCCTGAGGCAGCCACTCCATGGAGGCTGAGTCGCTGACCGTGATATGCGTTGTCTGTTTTTGTAGTTGACCATTGCCGTTGAAATAGACTTTACCGGCAGCCGGGGTTGTGACCAGCCCATGGGCACCATTTCTGATGGCAAAGCGCTGTACCAGTTCATCTCCGGCCACCAGACCACCGGGAGGATGCAGAATATAAAGATGGGTCAGGTCTTTGCCTTCCGGCCAGAAAGGGCGTTGAATGCGCAGCGGCCCATAATGGCGGGTTCTCCCCATCAGGGTACGGCCATTCAGGTGTTTAAGTTCTACGTCTATCCCGGCACGCCAACCCGACGACGATGCCACGGCACTATCAGGCCTGCTGCTCTGGTTGCTCTCTGTCTCACCCGATGATGCTTGCATATTACAGCCTTGTGCTTGTTCTTATCCGGGATCAGTTATTGGTGATCTTTTTGTAATCAATGGCAAAACCTGTGCCAGACACAGTATTTCACTGAATACGTCATTTGTCGCCGACATAATACCTGACCAAATGGTCATTATGAATGCCTTGATTTGGTGCAGCATCAGTTAATGTGCCTGCGAGGCGCGCCAAAATATAGCGTGGCCCCTGTTGTTTCCGGCAAATGCCTGCCGGTCTGGAAAATTCAGGGCGGAGGCTCTCTTTCCCAGCCCGCTTTCCCATGGTGCAAGCACCGAAACTGACCATGGCACACCTTTTGCTCTCCCCTGTTCAGGAAACGAACAGCGAACAATAGATAGCGGGGAAGCTATGAACAACCGGTTAAACAAACTATCCAGAAACTTTTTAACGGCATCGGTGGCTACTGCCGCACTGTCATGGTCAGTGATGGCACAGGCTGCAGACACCATTAAGGTTGGGGTGCTTCACTCCCTTTCCGGCACTATGGCCATCAGTGAAACCACGCTGAAAGATACCGTGTTGATGATGGTGGAAGAGCAGAATAAAAATGGTGGGGTGCTTGGCAAGAAGCTGGAGGCAGTGGTCGTTGACCCGGCCTCGGACTGGCCACTGTTTGCCGAGAAAGCCAGGGAGCTACTGGTTAAGGAAGACGTCGATGTTATTTTTGGCGGCTGGACTTCCGTGTCCCGCAAATCGGTACTGCCGGTGGTGGAAGAACTGAATGGTCTGATGTTCTACCCGGTTCAGTATGAAGGGGAAGAGTCCTCGAAAAATGTGTTTTATACCGGCGCGGCACCCAACCAGCAGGCCATTCCGGCGGTGGATTACCTGATGAGCGAAGAGGGTGGCGCGGTCACCCGTTTTGTTCTGGCCGGTACCGACTATGTTTATCCAAGAACCACCAACAAAATTCTGGAATCCTACCTGAAAAGCAAAGGTATCAAAGATGCTGACATCATGATCAATTATACGCCGTTCGGTCACTCAGACTGGCAGACCATTGTTTCTGATATCAAGAAGTTTGGTAATACCGGTAAAAAGACCGCGGTGATTTCCACCATCAATGGCGATGCCAATGTTCCATTCTACAAGGAACTGGGAAACCAGGGGGTTTCGGCTGAAGAGATTCCGGTGATTGCCTTCTCGGTGGGTGAAGAAGAACTTTCCGGCATTGATACCGGGCCACTGGTAGGTCACCTGGCGGCGTGGAATTATTTTATGAGTGCTGAAAGTGACACCAATGACGAATTTATTGAAACATGGCAGTCTTTTATCAAGGATGAAGAGCGTGTTGCCAATGACCCGATGGAGGCCACTTACATCGGCTTCAATATGTGGGTTGAGGCGGTTGAGAAGGCCGGTACCACCAACGTTGATTCAGTGCGTTCAGCGATGTATGGCATTACCGTTCCTAACCTGACCGGTGGCACAGCGGTGATGAATACCAACCACCATCTGACCAAGCCGGTATTGATTGGTGAGATTCAGGATGATGGTCAGTTTGAGATTGTCTGGGAAACCAAAGGTGGCGTTATTGGCGACGCCTGGACCGATTTTCTGCCGGAAAGTTCCAAAATTGTTGCTGACTGGTCGGCACCGGTTCAATGCGGCAACTATAACCTGGAAACCGGCGTCTGCTCCGGCCAGAACTACTGATTTATAAGATGATATGACAATCAGTGCCCTCCTTCCGTCAGGGAGGAATGGGCGTATAAGGATGTATTATGAATCAGAACCTCCGGCAGATGGTTCACAGTCTGCCAGCCCGCTTTCTCCTGTTCCTGCTGCTGATTTTATCGCGGCCGGTGTTGGCGGTGTCGCCCGAAGACCTTAAACCATTATTAAGCAAAAGTTCCTGGGGACAGCTGGAAGCTGTGATCACGTCCCTGGCGGAAGAAGGCAGCGAGTCCAGCCAACAGATTCTGGAACATTGGCTCAATGGCAAACTGTTTGTTGAGAAACAGCATAAACGACTGGTGTTCGCCGAAAAGACACCGGATAAACAGTATCGGATGTTTGATCCTTTCTTTACCGAAGGGGAGTCAAAAGACACAGCTTCAGAGCTCGGGACGGTGAAGAAAAGAGCGCTGAAAAAAGTAAGAATTAATAATCAACTGCGCTCAATCATTAAAACAGCACTGGCATCCTGGGACTTGAAAGCCAGTGACCCACAAACCCGCATAAATGCCATATACGCCTCTCTGAAAACGCTGGATAGCAAAACGCTGGGTACACTCAGAACTATGAGGGCCAGCGAAGAGAATCAGGGAGTTATCGATGCCCTGGATATGGCCCTGGCCCTGGATCGCTTGCAGACGGGTTCGATCAGTGCACAAATAGCAGCGGTTGAGGTGCTCACCAGTTCTGATCACCCCTTTATTCGTTCCGCACTGGCGGAGGCAGTAACCGCTACGGACCATACCGCGCTGGCACAAACCATCACAACGGCACTGACCGAAATTGACCAGCGACAGCAGTACTATACCGTGGCTGAAAATATCTTCTTTGGCTTGAGTCTTGGCTCTGTGCTGTTGCTGTCGGCTATCGGGCTGGCGATTACTTTCGGGGTGATGGGCGTGATTAATATGGCCCACGGAGAGATGATGATGCTCGGTGCCTATACGACGTTCGTCATTCAGTCTGTATTCCCGGAACTGATTGATCAGTCCCTGTTTATCGCCATACCCCTGGCCTTTCTGGTTGCCGGCGCTGCCGGGGTGCTTATTGAGCGGCTGGTTATCCGCCATCTCTATGGCCGTCCCCTGGAAACCCTGCTGGCGACCTTTGGTATCAGCCTGATTCTTCAGCAGGCGGTAAGAACGATCTTTTCACCACTGAATCAGGAAGTGGCAACCCCCGCCTGGATGAGTGGCTCGTGGGTAATTAATGAGGCGCTGTCGCTTACCTGGAACCGTTTATACATTGTCGGTTTCAGTCTGCTGGTGTTTATGGTGCTGCTGCTGGTGATGCGTTACACCCGCTTTGGGCTGAATATTCGCGCGGTGACCCAGAACCGCGCCATGGCCAGTTCCATGGGTATTCCTACCGGCCGGGTGGATGCCATGACCTTTGGCCTGGGCTCCGGTATTGCCGGTGTGGCGGGCGTCGCCCTGTCGCAGTTGACCAATGTTGGGCCAAACCTTGGCCAGAATTACATTATCGACTCCTTTATGGTGGTGGTGTTCGGCGGCGTAGGAAACCTGTGGGGCACATTGGTCGCCGCCATGGGGCTGGGTGTGGTGAATAAGTTTCTGGAGCCCTGGGCTGGTGCCGTGGTTGCCAAGATTCTGGTATTGGTTTTCATCATTCTGTTTATCCAGAAGCGACCCCGGGGGCTGTTTGCGCTCAAGGGGCGGGCAGTTGAGGGCTGACACATGACTAATGGATTCCAACAGGGGTTTTTATCCCGACTGTTACTTGAAGATCGTGCCGGTAAACTTCTTCTGTCGTCAGTGATGGCAATCACGATTGTGGTGGTGTTGCTCAACACATTGATGCCGGAAGGTTCTCCCCTGCACGTCAGCAACTATACCGTTACTCTGCTGGGTAAGTATCTCTGCTATGGATTGCTGGCCCTGGCATTGGATCTGGTCTGGGGATACTGCGGGATTCTCAGCCTGGGTCATGGGGCGTTTTTTGCCCTGGGCGGTTATGCCATGGGTATGTACCTGATGCGCCAGATTGGAGACCGTGGTGTTTATGGCAACCCGGAACTGCCGGACTTTATGGTGTTTCTGAACTGGCAGGAGCTGCCCTGGTACTGGTATGGGTTTGACTCTTTCGCTGTTGCCCTGGTAATGGTCGCCCTGGTGCCCGGTCTGCTGGCGTTCCTTTTTGGCTGGCTGGCTTTCCGGTCCAGGGTGACCGGTGTTTATCTCTCCATCATTACTCAGGCACTGACGTATGCCCTGATGCTGCTGTTCTTCCAGAATGACTTTGGCTTTGGTGGTAATAATGGCCTGACTGACTTTAAGGATCTGCTGGGTTTCAGCCTGCAAAGTGACCGTACCCGTGTGGTACTGCTTATGGCGTCTGCACTGGCACTGGTGCTGGGTTACCTGGTGTGTCGCTGGCTGGTGAGCAGCCGTTATGGCCGGGTGCTGGTGGCAGTGCGGGATGCTGAGAGCCGGGTACGCTTTATGGGCTACCGGGTTGAACACTACAAGCTGGTGGCGTTTACCCTGTCAGCAGTGCTTGCCGGTATTGCCGGTGCCCTCTATGTTCCCCAGGTTGGCATTATTAATCCGGGTGAGTTTTCTCCCATCAACTCTATTGAGCTGGTTGTCTGGGTAGCCGTCGGTGGTCGTGGAACACTCTATGGTGCGGTGATTGGTGCGGTCGTTGTTAACTACGCAAAAACCTGGTTTACCGGCGTTATGCCCGATGCCTGGCTGTTTGCCCTGGGGGCGCTGTTTGTTATTACTACGCTATGGCTGCCTAAAGGTTTGGTCGGTCTTTATCAACAGATAGCGGGCTTTATCAATGAGCGTCGGGATCCGCAGGGCAACAGAGCTGAGAGAAAGGAGTTAGTGGATGGTTGATAAACATATACCCAACGACACCTTGCTCTATCTCAACAATGTCACGGTCAGTTTCGATGGCTTCCGGGCATTGAATGAACTCTCCTTTATGGTGCGGGAAAAAGAGCTGAGTGCGATTATCGGCCCCAATGGTGCGGGTAAGAGCACCATGATGGATGTGGTGACCGGTAAAACCCGACCTGACTCCGGTGAAGTGTTTTTTCGTGGCAACGTGGATTTGACCCGCTATGACGAAACCGACGTCGCCAATATGGGGATTGGCCGGAAGTTTCAGAAGCCCTCCGTGATTGAAAGCCTGACGGTCTGGGAAAATCTGGAGCTGGCCATGACTGGACGACGAACGCCTTTTGCTGCCATGTTTGGTGCACTCAGCGCAAAAGGTGCCAGAAGAATCGATGAAGTGATGGCTCTGATCCGATTGTCAGACCGAAAAGGGTGGTTAGGGGCCTCATTATCCCACGGACAGAAACAGTGGCTGGAGATTGGCATGCTGCTGTTACAGGAACCGGAGCTATTGCTGGTGGATGAACCGGCGGCGGGTATGACCGATGAAGAGACCTTCAGAACGGCGGATCTGTTAAAAGATCTGGCCAGAGAGCGCAGTGTAGTAGTGGTTGAACATGATATGGCGTTTATCCGGGCGCTGGAGTGCCCGGTGATGGTGCTGCATGAAGGCAGTGTGCTGGCGTCTGGTTCATTGGACCATGTTCAGCAGAATAAAAAAGTCATCGACGTTTACCTGGGTAGATAGGAGGAACAATGTGATGCTGGAAGTACAGGGCATTGATGTGTTTTACGGTGCCAGCCAGGCCCTGAAGTCGGTAACCATTGCCGCGCATAAGGGACAGGTGACCAGCGTTATGGGGCGCAATGGTGTTGGCAAAACCACCCTGATGAACGCTGTTGCTGGTCGGGTAACGCCCGCCTCTGGCAAGATCCTGTGGCAGGGCAGGGATATTGCCAGCAACCCCGCTCACTCAAGGGCACGGAACGGTATCGCCTATGTTCCCCAGGGGCGGCAGATTTTTCCTTTACTGACGGTGCAGGAAAACCTGGAAACCGGTTTTGCCTGTCTGCCCCGGGCAAAGCGGCGGATTGATCCGGAAATCTTTGATCTCTTTCCCGTGTTACAACAGATGCGCCATCGTCGGGGTGGCGATTTGTCCGGTGGTCAGCAACAGCAGCTGGCCATTGCCCGGGCACTGGTAACCCGGCCAGAGCTGTTGATTCTGGATGAGCCAACGGAGGGCATTCAACCGTCCATTATCAAGGATATTCAGTCGGTTATTGGTCTGCTCCGGGACCGGGGTGAGATGGCCATTCTGCTGGTTGAGCAGTTCTTTGAGTTTGCCCGTGACCTGGCGGATACCTTTGCGGTGCTGGATCGAGGCGAGGTTGCTTTGGCAGGAGCCGGCAACGACATGGATGAAGTTGCCGTTCGTCGTTTAATGACTGTTTGATAGCTGGTCATTGTATTCAGTGTCACCGCTGGTACCCTGATTTTCAACCCCGTTTAGGCACTGTCATTTAATAACTTTGACGTTTCAGTAAGCGCTTCCTACCACCGGAAAAAGGCAGGCCGCTTGTGATTTTGCGGCCAGCAGGGGGTGAGCTTGGGAATTGTCCCTGAAACTTCCTATTTTTGCCACGGAGACACGGAGAATAGAAAAAAATCTTTTCCTCCGTGACTCCGTGGCAAAATTTTTTCTTGACTGGGTTAGCACCGGGAATGTGGAAGTTATTTCATGACAGTTCCTTAACAAGTCTCAGTCAAATCCGGAACTTATTCCGAGACAATTCCTTGTTGGGAGCATTAAAAAGAATACCTCAGGTACCAGTTCGATGGTACTATTTCACCCCTATACAACTATAAATAAATTGTCGTGTAATGCAAAACTGCCTTAATACTCAAGTAAATGGAATAGAGGGGCGGTAGCGTGAGTGCGGTTCGAAAGTTGTTTTATCATTTTTTGATTTAAGCTTCCGGGTGTTGATCTGGCCCTCATTTTTTATCAGCGATCAACAGGGCTTAGGAATTGCCCCGGAATAATTTGTACATTTCTGAGTTTCAAAACCACGTTCGTCCTGAGCCTGTCGAAGGGCGTGAACTCCGGCCTCATGTATTGTGCCTATCACCCTTCGACAAGCTCAGGATGAACGGAGATCGAGTTCAAAATATCGAAATTATTTCGTGACAATTCCTTAAAACCGCTTTACCACCGCGATTGAGTACATGGATATATCATTGTTGTATTGACATTGGCATGACCCAACAACTCTTGAACGGTAATGCTTCAACAGACGCTTTGGGCAACAACGTCATTCTGTCTTTGCCACCCTTGCCATGGCGAACGGTAATTTCCATACGCCCAAAATCAACATCCTGAACCCTGAGACGGAGTGTTTCCTTCAGTCGAAGACCGGCACCATACATTAATTGGGCGACTAATAATGGTGTGCCTTTGAGATAGGACAAGACAGAGTTGGCTTCAGTCACCGAAAACACAACAGGGAGTTTTTTTGGCCGTTTTGCTTTTAGCCAGTCATTGATCGTAAAGCTGTCACGCCCCCAGCACTTGTTTGTACAAAAAGACCAGGGCACTCAATGCCTGCTGCTGAGTGCTGATAGCAACGTGCTTTTTCATCACCAGATGGGTAAGAAAATCACGGACATTATCGCCAGTCAGTAAATCGGGATGACGCATTTTATGAAATTTTATAAAGCGTTTAATCCAGTCCCAGTAGCTGCGCTCGGTAGACAGAGAGTAACCGTCAGAGCGAATGGCAATTTGAAAGCGTTCTTGTAATCTCATATAAGTCCTACTTGATACTGTGTTTTTATACAGTAAAAGCTAGTTCGTATATGCAAAAAATCAACTGAATGGTTAACATGTTTTTTTGAATGAAAATAAAGCAATCTTTAATCACACGGGTTGCTTGACCGAAAAATATACGAATTACTAAATGCGAATCAGAAGATATAGCCTTTAGAATGCAGAACGTTATGTAAGTCGCGCTGTATGGGGGGTATCGGCTGGTACGTATAGCGAATCTACAGTATGTTATGCGAAACTGATTCGTGTAAACGACTGTTAGGTGCTTCGTTCAACATTCAACATCTTCATTAATCGTGGAATGATTTAATATTTATGAAACTAGAAAAAGTAATAATTGAAAACTTTAGGTCTTACAAAAATAGAATTGAGATTGACGTCAATGACCTCAACGTATTTGTGGGAAAAAATGACATTGGAAAATCTACAATACTGGAAGCATTGGATATATTTTTCAATGAAGGGAAAGGTATTGTCAAACTAGATAAAGAAGATGTTAATAAAGAGGCAAGGGAAGAAGGTAACACAAATATTAAGATCGGTGCTATTTTTGGCAATTTGCCAGAAGAATTAACAATCGACTCCACAAACCCGACAAGATTATCTGATGAATATTTATTAAACCGTGATGAAAAACTCGAATTACTAAAAATTTACCCTAATGCAGGAAAGGAAAAAATCTTCGTAAAAGCGTATCATCCTACAAATCCAGAATGTGCAAACTTACTTCTAAAGAAGCAAGCAGAGCTGAGAAGGCTGCTAACGACTGAGATGCACTGCGAAGATCAAACAAAGAATGCAGAAGTAAGAAAGGCCATCTGGAATCATTACTCTTCTAACCTTGAGTTAGATGATGTAGAAATTGAACTCGCAAAAATAGATGCAAAAAACACTTGGGAACAGCTTAAGAATTATCTTCCTCTTTATACCTTATTCCAATCTGACAGAAAGAATAGTGATGGTGATAGTGAAATACAAAACCCCATGAAGCTCGCCGTTCAAGAGATTTTAAAAGATGAAAGACTTTTGAGTACCTTGAACGACGTTGCGCGTGAAGTTGAAGATAAGCTAAATCAGGTTGCTAGAAACACCCTCGATAAATTGAATGAAATGAATCCTGATGTAGCAGATAGCTTAAACCCAGTAATCCCAACAGCAGAATCCCTAAAGTGGGCTGATGTATTCAAGAGTGTTTCGATCACTGGGGATGAAGATATACCAATAAATAAGCGTGGTAGTGGTGTTAAGCGCCTAATATTGCTTAATTTCTTTAGAGCAGAAGCAGAGAGACGACGCTGTGAAACAAATGTTCCCGACATAATCTATGCCATTGAAGAACCTGAAACATCACAACATCCAAGCCACCAACGCAAGTTGATTGAAGCATTCATTGAGTTGGCAGCAGCAGAGAATACACAAATATTACTCACTACTCATAGCCCTGCCATAGTCAAACTCTTAGATTTTGATCACTTAAAGTTGATTAAAAATGATCCAGTAAAAGAAGTTATTACTATAGAAAGCGGTGATTTACCATACCCTTCATTGAATGAAGTCAATTTTCTTGCTTTCGGTGAGTCTAATGATGAATATCACAATGAGCTTTACGCATTTATTGAAAGTGAGGGGCTTCTCAACGAATACAAAAACGGTAAAGGTACTGTTAGGTATGTCAGGCTTAAGCGGAATGGTGGTACCTTAGAAGAACAAAAGATTGTCAGCGAATATATAAGGCATCAAATTCACCATCCAGAAAACACATTAAATACAAGATATACCAACGAGCAGTTACAAGGATCAATTCAACAAATGAGAGAGTTTATTGTTGATCAGACTTAAACTGTAAAGCGCACCTAACGAATAAGGATAGATTGCGCCCAGCCGCAATCTAATCCTGTTGTTGCACAAGCCCGGGTTGATTTCTGGCGAGGAAGGTCTATTGAAGTTTACTTTTCTGGCGGATCTTGAAACAGAGCGTTTTTGCTTAACGCTATTTATTCAGGATGAGTGTCTCCCGACCAACGCACTACGGTAGTCCGGGGTATGTCGTATCTATCTGGATGAGCTTACTTTTTCTCCCTGTTTGTGAATGGCGGTGCTTGTTGCTGTGGCAATAACTCAGGTCGGTTTCAGAAAACTGAACGCAATGTGTTTCATAGACTCACCGCAACGCCTGCATGTAAACTTTGGGCGAATGATGTGTTCCACTGCGTTGACCATCACATTTAAAACCAGCTGCACCAGTAATAATTGTTTTTTGGCGTTACTGTGTAAAAATCCATAATCCCGCAATCGTCGAAATCGCCTGGGTAATACATGTTTCAGTACCAGCCACAGGAAGTCTTCTCCTGGCAGGGTTCGCGTCTCTTTTTTGCCGGTTTCACTGTTGAGGTAAGAAAAGGTCACCTTTCCCCGTTTGCTGGCTAGGATATTGTTGTCGCTGATCACGCCCCGGTACAGATACCGGGATAGATATTCAAGTGCCGGTAATCCTTTGCCCACCCGTTTGCAATTGACGACCCACTCTTTGGGCAGCCTTGTTTTCAGGCTCAATGATAGTAGTCCCTGTTCATCCAGGGCGCGAAGGAGTCTGGCTCGAAAGACCATGGCCAGGTTCTTGCCATTGAAAAGATAGTGACCTGTGAGTTTGCGCCACTCTTTTCGTCGGGTATTGATGCCACCACCGGGCACGACAAAGTGTATATGGGGATGGTAATCCAGCCGTCGGCTGTGGGTGTGCAGGACGCCGGTCATTCCCAGGTCAGCATCCAGTTTTTTGTCATTGGCTCCAAACTGTTTCAGGGTATCAGCCGCTGTTCTGAACAGTAAATCGTACACCTGTCGTTGATGTTGCCAAGCCAGAGCCCGCAGTTGCGCTGGTAAGGTGAAGGTCACCATAAAGTATTCAACGGGCAACAGTTTCTGTCTTTGCCGTTGCAACCATTCGCTGGTATCGGTGTTCTGACAGCGATTGCAGTGACGATGTCCACAGGACAATGGTTTTTGTTCCCGGAATTGGCAGCCGTTGCATTCCAGCAGCGTCATGCCGGAAGCCGGGGTTCGACAACCCCGTATGGCGTTGAGTGCCTTGAGTTGGCTGGGTAGAAGACGTTGACTGTATTTTTCCAGGAAACGGGCGGCATATTGATCGGCTATATCGGAGAGGTTCATTGGTCGCCTCCTTTCAAACCCAGCTCATCAATCAGATGATTAATAATCCTGCGGGTATTCAGTTGGGTGGTTTCGGTTAACCGGGTGTAGATGGCTGTGGTTTTTGGGCACATGTGCCCGAGCAGTTCCTGAATGGCCCTGAGGCTCACTCCCTGCTCCATAAGATGAGTAGCAAAGCTGTGTCGTAAACTGTGGGGGCTGACTTTTTTATGAATAGCGATCCTTCCCCCCTTTGCAGTTGCGTAAATGAACTTTCATTCGCCGTGCATCAATGTCGGAAATGGTCAGGTTCAGACCTTCAGCCAGCCTTAAACCCATACTGTAAAGGGTCAGAAGAATGGTGTAATAGCGCAGCTTCCGCGCCTTATTGAGCAGTAACTCAATTTCAGTGGTGGTCAAGATGACCGGAAGGCTTTTAACGGTGGGTGGTTTAATGATGTCCACAAACTGCCAGGGTTTTCCCAGTACGTGTTTCCAGAAAAACTGCAGCCCATTGCGGTCAGTTTTGACCGTGCTCCATGAGTGGGATTCCACCAGTGCCGCAAAGTAGGTTTTCAGGTCATCGGGTTTGAGTGTGTCAGGGCAACGATCAAAGAAGGCTGCCACCCGTCGTAGTGGCCTGCTGTAGAGATCAATGGTGGATGGGCTTTTGCCCTGGAGTTTCAGGGTGGTGAGTTGTTTTTGATACAGTTTGTCAAACCGTTTTTGTTCAGAACGTTCCATGTTGCTTCCTTATATATGCCGCACCGGAGTGGTACGGATATCAGGAAGTATTGGCAATGGTGGAGTGGCTGGGATGAACGGTATTTTTTGCCGCGTTAGCGGCTTGGTTCAACAAGAGCATTCAGCGGACGGCGCTAGTCGCGCCGCCGCTTATGCAGGCGCTATGTTACGGAATTTCTCAATAAGAAGTAACTCACAAAAGGAACCTGATAAAAATGATTAAAAAGATCCTGATTATAGCATTGCTTTCAATCTCGTCATTTGTTGAATATAGTATTGCCGGCCCTCACAACAACGATATATATTTTGAAACGCAACCTAACACAACTGGACTACTCAGAGGAACTACCAACTTTGTTGTTACGGACTTCTATATAAACCCGATCAGAGATCCCCATGGGACGCTTAATTACAAGCACAAACCGTTCAAAATAATTGATGGTAATCATTTCACATTTTCGCTTGAGCGCTCGAGTAATGAGAATGCTGCAAGATGGTTTAACAAACGCTTTGGAGGAAAGAAAAATACTTTTGGAGCGAAGGCTTCTACTCTGAATTTCGTAATAGAGGGTACACTTAATTTATCTCTACGCGAGAATCAGGTAATGGGTATTCCAGCTGGGAAGTATAAATTCGAAGAAATTGCTCTCGCTCAGGGGAGTGAAGATAATAATAATATGTGGTGGTTCGGCGGAACCTACTGTTTCAATACCAGTAAGTTCCTTGTCCGGTGTCGTGGTATTTCCAGTGCTGGTAAACCTGTGTGGTTTGATTTTCTTAAACAGAAGATAGGTAGGAGTTCAGGGCAAAAAACAGTAAGAATTATCTCCGGCGGATCTTCAAATATTATTGAAACGAACAGTGGGGATAAAACTAAATGGATTTCATCCAGCAACAAAAAATGGATGGCTAATATAAAAGATTCTACTACTCTGTCAGAGCTTTCCATTCCCGGCACACACGACACGATGACATATACATCCAATATCAGTGGAGCTGGAAAGATTAAACCTGAATACGTACGAACCCAAGTTATGACATTGGAGCAACAACTTGCCACTGGTATCCGGTTTATTGATATAAGAGCTACTCCATTTGAATATAGGAATTTGCATTCCCGATCTATTGATCATTTGAAAGTCTGGCACGGTGAGTATGCAGATTTGAATTTTACTGTCAAAGATGTACTTAATAAAGTTAAAGAATTCCTTGCAAATAACCCTTCAGAAACGGTTTATATGAGATTAAAGTCTGAAGGAGGTAAGACAGATGATGTTAAATTCGGGAAGCTCTGGGATAAACTCTGGAACAGTACTATTTATGAAGGCATGTTCTGGAAGCCAGTTATCAAGAGCACATCTGAAATAGGCTCAGAGGTTTTGAATCCTACTTTGAAAAGTACCAGAGGAAAACTGGTTGTGTTGCAAAACTTTACAGTATATTGCAATGATATTCCCTGGAATAGTTACAAATGCTATCAGAAGAAACCGGCTGATGAAGCGGAAGCTGTGTACGGGCCCTTCTGGAATTCTTTCGATAAACAGGATAGCTCTGACGTTAACGAAAAGTTTACTATGACCAGCAAATTCGATGCTATTAAAAAATTTATGGAAAAAACCAATCAGGAAAAAGGGACTAAAACTGCCATTAATTTTTTAAGTGCTAATGGCTACGATGTCAACCTGAGTCCACGAAGGATCGCAACTATTGCCTATGGCGCTGCGTTTAAAACAGCTCCGGATCAGTTATCCTCTTCCACTTTATACTATGGAATGAACGCACTGACTCAGGCAAAACTGGAAACAATTGATTACGCAGGCATTGTTCCGATGGACTTTCCGGGACCAGGAATAACAACAAAACTGATAGATATGTCTATTCAAATGAATGTAAAGTAAATTTGCTGATGATCTAAATGTCTACTATCAGTTCACAACATAAATCGGGTAAGGGCTGGTCTTTCTCCAACCCACCCCACAGCACCCGGCATGCGGGTCCGCACCGGGTGGTTCAACGATGATGGTGAAACCTGATCCATAAATCTTTCAATGAAACAAGCCCAATTTTCGCAAGGTAACTGTTATTCAGTGCCTGTTGTACCGCATAAGTTTTACTCAGACGGTAATACCCTTTGCTGCTGGCTGCGATCTTGGCGGCGTTAATTTTATCAACGCCTAACCTGACCAGATTCTTGAAACGGGTTTTCGGCTTGCACCATTGCTTCAGAAAGCAGCAACGGATTCGCCGACGTATCCATTGATCCAGCAGGGGAATTGGTCGGTAATATTCCGATAACCGGAAATAC
>NZ_JBLYNV010000081.1:0-18643 GCF_049310165.1 Endozoicomonas sp. ALE010
GTTTGTTAAACCTGTTCACGACAGAAGGCCGGAAACAGCGAAGACAAGAGCAGGAAGCGGCTGCTTTATTTCGTGGTCAGTTATGGGAATTGCTTCAAACTGAACAAGCTCCTCATAGCTTAAAAAAACGCATTATAAAGGACGTAGGAAATGGCGTTTTGCCTTTTCTTAAAAAATCTGAGCGTAAAACGATACTCAGTAGTAAGGACACAATACTCAGCAGCACAAAAGAACGTAAAATTATTCGTGAAGCCGCTGGATTTCTTAAAGCAGAACTCTCCGGGCTGCTGTCTCGCTTGCCCGGGGTGACTTTGGAAGATAGCAGGGAAGTGCTGATAGCCTACTATCGACTTATAATTCTGTCACCGGAATTGTTACCTGAGGGGCATAAAGCTCATGAAGCCATCTGCAAGCTGGAAAAGCACTTTCGTGATACCCGACAATCTGAAGGTTTTACCGAACTGACAAAAACCATCACTTTGTCCGTTTTACATAACCTTCGGAAGAACCTGTCTCCTGAAGGGTATCAACAATTAACCGCACGTGTAGGACATATACTTTCTTATCCCTACTCCCGGCGTGATCGCGCTTTGCAGAATGCGCTGAACCTGATTATTGATAATGAAATGAGTATTCAAGGTCATCCCCGGGAGTTGATTTCCGCTGACGATCTGACATTGCTTAAAGAGAGTTATCAAGGGCTATTATCTGGAACCTCGGGATTATTCAGTATTGAGGAAGATCTGAAAACAGATGTTTCTGCTGTAGTACGCAAAATAAGTCGATTACCCAGTGAATTGAGAACGCTTGATCTGGCCCGGGTTGAAAAAGATTTTCAGCAGTATGAATCCTTACGGAGTACTTTGTCTGCAGAAAACCAGAATCAAAGCCAGGAATTTAAAGAACTTGACGCTCGTTGCAAAGTCTATCGGGGCTTGATAGCACAAGGTCGTGCGGCATTGTTGAAGATTCAGCTGAATCAAGGGCGGCGCTGGGAGTTAAATCTGTTATTACAAGGTATTGAAACGACCGCTGTATGGGGCACCGATTCCGAACACAATGAGCAGATGTTCAAAAAGCTGCTGGATTTGGCTCAGTTAAGAGGACCACAAGTGGATTTAGCCCAGCTGGACTGGATAATAGCGCAGAACAATGAAGCAAACAGTCATCCGAACGTTGCCATTGAAGGGGCTGGGCCAACAGGACTGATGCTGGCTTTTACTCAGTTTCAGGAAGGAGCCAATGTCTCAGTGTTTGAGAAACGGAGCACTGAATATAACCGGGTGCAAGTGGTTCGACTGGACCCTAAATGGATGGATATGCTGAAGTTTTATCTTGGAGAACATTACTACGACATGTTCGGTCAGGATGGAAAAGGCGTTATTCGTACGGATGGTTTTGGCGAAATGGCTGGAGAAATTGCCACTCACCGGTTGGAAGAGGCTCTGAATCATAGACTTGCTGAACTGATGTCACGCAATTACGAACATATTTCCCAGCGTGATGCCCCACAAAAAACCAGGTTGGAGCGGTTAGCTGCTTATGAAATGACGATAGTAGAGGCTAATGAACAAGGCTATACAGTAAAGGCTACATACCACCCTGAGAATGATCCCTCTCCCTTTGCCAACGGCAAGAAAGAGCCGCCTGCTGGTTATCAGAAACCTGAAGCAACGTTAACCCGTCCCGTTGATTTAGTGATTTGCGCGGGGGGTAAAAATAGTCAGATCCGTAAAAAGTATATGGGGAACAGAGCCGTATCGGCTACCCGAAGCTATGGTGTTTGTTCCTGGGAAGGACCGAAAGACCAGCCCCTGCAAAATGATCGGCTGGATACCTTTCCAGATTTTCGTGGGATGGTGGTACTTGATCAACAGTTTCAGCAGTTTTTCCAGGAGCAGATGACATTTCAGATGGAAAGGATTGAGGGGCTGAGTGCAGATGAACGACAACTTCTCAGCCGACAAACCCGTCAGCAGTCAAGTGGTGTTCGCCACTTGAAGGCGTCAACCCTTGGAAGAGCGCTGCAGACCCGGTGTTTTGAAAATAAAAACCTTGTCTACATCGGGATGGAGATACCTGAAGCATTTAATCAATTCTGCCAGAAGGTTCAGAAAAAGTTAGCGGTATTACCGGTACCAGAGTTGGATCAAAACGGCAATAAACGATCAAAAGCCGACCGGAAAGCGTGGCGTGATCAGCGTGCAGCCAAGGTACGCAAAGCACTTTCCAGAGCATGGTTTCAAACAGTGGCGCATAGCTATGGTATTGATCAATCGCTGGGCGTTACGGAGGAAAAGATTAATGACTCATTTGCGACTGTATTCTCTTTACAGCAACATCGGGTCAGGAAAAATGTGGTGGAGAGAAGATCAGACTCCCATCAAGTGATCATTACTGCTGCTGGTGATGCTGCTGCCAGTCCTCACTTTATGACCGCCAGCGGCCTGACTGGAGCCAGAGAGAATGTGCTGCATCTGCAAAACTACACGGGGGAGGAGTGGGGCGGAAAATCCGTATTTCTCGGACATGGGGCGACCATTATGGATATACTTAAGGATAAACAACAAAGTACTGCGGATTTTGTGATCCAGCGAGGGCTGATTTTCCTGATTAAATCGAGATTACAACGGTTATTAGATTAATTAATAACCATTTGGGATTAACTGGTTAACCATCACTCACTATCCCCATGGTTCTTTAATATAGGCGGCACCCAATAACCTTCGTTGATCACCCTGATCCTTAATCATGGCAAAATAAAAGGGGCGATTGATGTACAGCAGATTAGGTCTCCCACCGCCACGAATTTGGAATGAAGCCGCAACATGGGCACCTGCCTCATTGATGCTAAGGTTTGTCCTGTGTTTTCCTGAACCGAGCAACTCAGGGTATTCTGTCTCATAGACATAATCGAATTGATATTTGGGTAAACACAGTGAGACGTTCCCTTGATCAATTTCATCGTCAAATAATGAGTTCAAGCCTGTGGTCAGGATATGGCTGACTTCGTCACTGTGTTCTTGTTGCGCCGCTTTGGGAGGCATTATGAAAACAGCTTTCAACCCGGATTCCTTAACGGGCAAGGCAATAAACTCAAAGTCTGAAATATTTTTATAAGTAACTAAGGTTGTCCCCTTGCCGCTTTTCATCCAGACGATCTCCGGCTGCTTCTGACCGTTCCAGGTCATTTCTGTTTGATATTTCTGGGGTATTGCCATGAAAGGTTGTTTCCACGATACATTTTGAAACAACCAGCTTACTAACAAGAAAGCTGTTTTTGGGTCTTTCAGCGTGCCAGGGTTGAGCAGGTTGGTAATCACTCCGTTTGTATCTTTGGCAATCTGTTCATTGAGCCTTTGAGTGGCGTTATCGTACCCTTGTTGTCTCAGTTCACGACTGCTGGTACAGGGGACGCCCAACTGCTTCAGCGTCATGTCAATGGTTGTGGTTTTAGAGAACAAATGGATTTTCTCCAGTGAACTGTGATCTGCCGGGTTATCAGGTTTATCACTTATGTCATCGGGTTGTAGTAGTCCCAGTAACTCGTTGGCTACCTTTTCTGTTTCAGAAACCAGAAACGGTGAAGCCGCAATATTTCGATCACGAATATTTTTTTTCGCTATCTCCATAAAACGTTTAACATCCGACCCCAGATCGCTCATCTCTTCAAGAGAGTGAAAAAACCTGGAGTACGACGAGTCCGTTAATGGTTGTGCGCTTGCGGATGCAGCGGTGGGTGAGTATTGTGCTGAGGGGGAAAAAGCAGGAGGAAAATTCATTTCATGGACTCCTGAACCAAAAATGAGTTCTCATTATCGCCCTCAGAGCCTAGCTGCTTATTTTCATTTATCCACACTGTAGTGATGATCGATAATACCAGGATCCATACAAGCCGACTTTTGCTTTTGCCTTTGCCACCATAGCAATGGTGAGGCAATCGCCAGCATGCCAGCAGCATACGCCATTTTCCACCCGAGGCCCCAGGCAAGCATAAAGCAGAACAGGCAGCCAAGCAGGTTCATCCAGTGGTATTTAGCAGGCAGCAGTCGGAAAGCTGCCAGCATGGAGGCCAGGTAAATAATAACGAAAACCCCATTGACCCAGGAAACCAGATCTTCCAGATCCTGATCGGTAAAGTGAGTAAAGATCAGAATCGCTGCAATGATGAGTAGTACGGTTGCCAGGGCGCGTTCGGAAACACCGTAACGATTCTGTTTACTGAACCAGGCTGGCAACACTCCTTCCTGGCTGAAACTCAGTGTCAGACGAATCAGACTGGCGATGTAGACATTGACAGTTGCAATACCACCTGCCAGCCCGAGAGTCCCGATGATTGGTGAACCCAGTCCGCCCAACAGCTGATCAAAAACACCCGCCATGGCCAGGGGAGCCGTCACCGGTATGGACAGTATCAACCATGTACAGGCGAGATAAATACAGCCAACGATGGTAACGCCGATCATGATGGCCGGTTTCAGGTCTTTTTCGGGGTTTCGAAAGTCACCTGCCAGATGGGACATGGCTTCCATTCCCAGAAAACTCCAGAAAGCAAGCCCGGCGGCTTTAAGAATCATGCTGCTGCTAACGACAGTTTTCTCCGGGGAGGCGGGTACATCAACTACCCCCCGGGCCACCATCATCAGAATCAGTACCGCCATGATAGAAAAAGTCAGTATCAGCTGAAGGGTGGCAGAAATATGTATGCCCCGAAAATTCAGAGCATAAAGCAAGACCAGGAACGCTAATTGAACGACAATGATTATTGAGCCCGGCACCATAAACAGGGCATCAATAAACTGGTAGGTCATAATGATGGCAGCAGGTGCACCCAGGGGGACAGCGCAAAGAAAAATGATGCCGATGGTTCTTCCGGCGACAGAGCCAAAGGCCTTTTCCACGAAATAGGCCGGTCCGGCTGCATGGGGGAACCGGCTGGCCAGACTGGCAAACACCAATGCCACCGGAATAATGGTCAGGGTAAGCAGGGCCCAGGCCCACAGGGCTCCGTAGCCTGCCAGTTCAATGGTTAACTGGGGAAGAATAAATACGCTGGTGCCTAGCAGGGTAGTGGTGAGCAGCCCTGCTCCCTGCCAGCATCCAATTCCGGAAGTTTGTAACTGCACTGTGATGACTACCTCTGGGATATCACTTGTTATTTGTTTCTATGGCAACGGATTAAGGCATTTACTATAGGCCAGATTGACTTGGGATTCCGTCGAATTATCGGATACCCGGGGGAAATAATACAGTTGGTTTTCAACTAAAGAATGACCAGGGCATGTTCAATGGTGCTGTCCACGTCATGCTGCCAGTTCAATAATATATGGCCGTGTAAAAATAGCTTCGGCTGATAGCATGCCTCTGATTCACTTCATCATTACTCAGCAGTTTATTTCTCCATAAATAACCTCTGACAAGATTGCTTTCCCGATCAGACAGTGGTTCATTTGACTGATATTTACTGAGAAGAGGCTGGATACGACTCACTTCTTCCTTAAGGGCCTTGTGCTCTTTGTTGACAATGTCATGCATTGGCAGAGTGAGAAACCCGATAGCGGATTCCTTTGTGGTTGGGTCACGCCACGATTCCCAATCATCGACTATCCGCCCTGCATAGAATAATGCCTGACTGTGTTCCTGAATCAGGAATATTCGCTGCATCAGAGCGTTTTTAACGTTCAGATCGAAGCAGGCTGGTAGTGAGTCACACAACACTTCTACATCAAGCTTCTGTAAACGATCATAAGACTTGCGGGTCATCAGCCGCGGAAAACCGACGCGGCATCCTTTACGGTATCTAGCGTTTATACTGTCAGCGGATGGCGCAATGATGTCTCTGAACGGGTAAAGACAGGTATCGTTATCAATGCCGGTGACCCGGCCAGTTTCGTAGTCTATGAAATAATTTCCATCGTGTCGGTCTGGTTGGGCACAAATGGCATCCAACAGCTCAAGGTCAGCCAGGCCGCTGAATATTTTGTTCCTGATTTCCCGGTTGCCCTCCTTATCCAGCAGTTCGTGATGGGCCAGCTTTTTCTTTTGTTTAGGAGCAGCGCTGGCACGTACACTGGTCCTGGCTGATACGCCTGAAGCCAGTTCCATCTCCAGTCCAATCTGGTGGTTATGTTCGCAAAATGACATATCGGGCATCACGTTCATGCCCAGCAGGCGGGCAATCTCGCCGGTGGCCAGATTTCTGGCCGTAAGATTGGGATGATACCTGTCGTGGTACAACTGTGGAGAGATGATTTTTCTCCAGCTTGAGATGTCAACGGCCTGTTCAGGTTTGAACACCCGCTTTACTGTGTCATTTCCGGTTTTATAGGATAACAGGTACACCGTATTCTCCTTCCCACTACCCAGCTTCCGGGGAGGATTGTCAGGATCCAGAAGTCGGTCAGTCCATCGGCCGGGAAGGGTGAGTTCATCGTTCAGATCATAGCCAACCCGCTTGAACTCCATTGCCGCCTGCCAGCTGATTTTTCCGGCAATAGATGTTAATGCCGGTGAGTCTAATACCTGAAACAGCAGCAGTTGATCATTTCTGAGATCGGTGATTTTATGCCTTAAAATCATGAGTTTTAACTGTTCCGGATGATGAAGGTGCTGATCGATTATTTTGCTTATTTCATTCTGGATTGCTCTATTACTGGTTAGAATCTGCTTCGCTTGCTGTTCTGCCGCTGTCTGTTCAGTGGGTATTTCCCGGGTTAACTGCTGCTCATAGTTACTGATCATCTCGTCAGCCAGAAGCTCTCCGGCATCTGTATTCATCTTTTCAGATAATGGTCTGGATACTTGCTTATGTTCAGACAAACAGCGCAGTTGTTTCTGGGTAACAGCGGGTTGATTGAAGCGTTCCGTGACCCGTTCCTGAATAGCCTGTTTCCTTACGGCCAGCTGCGTTGGTGTTAACTGACCAGGGTTGACTGACTGGTTATAGGCTGACAGTTGTTCACGGGCATGGATGATCTCCCGCCTGATGCAATCAGGTTTTACCAGTTCCAGTTCGCCACGCTTGTGCAGGTTTCTGATGTGGCTATGAAGCAGGGCAAGATCTTTGGGAACCCCTCTGGCTATATCAGCCTCTGCCTGGTGCCACTCTTTTTTTACCAGGGCCTCCAGGCGGTTCGCATAATACTTGCTTTGTGGTTCGTCTCTGCGTTGTGCGATGATGGTTACACCCTGACCAAATGGGTTGGCCAATACCCTGGTATCCAGACCGGGAAATAACTCTGCCGAACCAATCCTGGGGTCCAGGGTCGATGGATATTCAAGAACTGCAGCAGGTCTTTTTCCCTGATAGACACTGAGCACCTGCTGCTCTGGGGATTGCAGTTCGGACCGATCAAGCCATTGGTAATGGCAGCGTTTCGAAACCGGGTGCCTTGTCTGCTCTGCAATGATTGATTTATAAGCCTGGCTGGGTTTCACCACCGCTACGATTGGCAGCAGGGGATTAAGCCCGGGCGTTTGCCCCTTAACCCGGGGACAAGCCTTACCTTCTTGAATTAATACGACATCAACCCACTGTTGATCCTCTTTGCTCAGGAATTGATCGAGCCAGGCAGTATCATTCAATGCATCGGGATCGACCTCTACCCATGGTGGCAGGGGCTTGAGGCAGGCACCCTTAAATGCATTACTGAGTCTTAACGTGACAACGGTTTGATCTATGTGCTTGCTTACCGCTGTATTGGGTGCGTCAGAGAAACCTGCAGAGGTTAACGGTTCGGGCCTTGTCTCCGGTTTTGTCAGACAGTTATCAGTGACCACTTGAGCGATAGTGCGTTGTTCAAGGCTGGTAAAGCAGGCACCAGGTTCAGAGACCATAGAGCTGAGTGTTTGCGGCGCAACCGGAGGTGCCTTGGCAAAGTCTTTTTTAACCTCGACCGGGGGTTGGTTCTCTGAAGGGTAACCTGGAGGTATCACAGGAGTCTCCATAACCTATGACTGACAATCCACCTATCGGCTGTTAACCTGGATATTTCATAAAGGCAGTAAAAGGTACTTTAGTATTATTTCCGACGCCACACAGGACGTTATTCCTTTTTACTGAAGATCTTGCTGTATCGGCATTATCAATAACCGCTCACCTCGCCTGCTCTTTACAAATTCTAACAAACCGATCCATAACGCTACCGACTTATACGCGCCATCTCTTTCCCGGGCTGTGGCTTTTGGATAAGCTACCGGGTTATTCATACAGACGGGCTCATGACTGGTACTAAGCCCCTGGTTTTCGAACCGGATTTCACTTGTTGGGGACAACGATGATCATTAAACCAAGGATTCGTGGATTTATCTGCACAACCACTCACCCGGTAGGTTGTGAAGCCAATGTGAAGGAGCAGATTGCTTACACCCGGTCATTGGGTCCCGTAGCCAATGGCCCCAAAAAAGTACTGGTGATCGGTGCTTCCAGTGGTTATGGACTGGCTTCTCGTATCACCGCAGCTTTTGGTTCCGGTGCGGCCACCATTGGTGTGTTCTTTGAAAAGCCGGCCACCGAAAACAAGCCGGGAACCGCGGGCTGGCACAATTCTGCGGCCTTCGATCAGCTGGCCCACGAAGCTGGCCTCTATGCCAAAAGCCTGAATGGCGATGCCTTCAGCCACGCAGCCAAAGAAAAGACCATTGAGTTGATCAGACAGGATCTTGGCCAGGTGGATATGGTGGTTTACTCGCTGGCATCACCCGTGCGAAAACTGCCGGATACTGGCGAGGTGATTCGCTCGGTACTGAAGCCGATGGGTGAGCCATATCGCGCTACCGCAGTGGATACCAACAAAGATGCATTGTTTGAAGCGACGGTGGAACCGGCCACTGACGCAGAGGTGGAAGCAACGGTTACGGTCATGGGGGGGCAGGACTGGGCACTGTGGATGAACGCGCTGTCTGCTGCGGGCGTTCTGGCAGAAGGCTGCAAGACAGTGGCCTACAGCTATATTGGTACGGAACTGACCTGGCCGATCTATTGGGATGGTGCCCTGGGTGAAGCCAAGAAAGATCTGGACCGTACAGCCCATGCCATCAACGATTCGATGAAATCAATCCATGGTTCAGCCAATATCGCGGTACTGAAGAGTGTGGTCACTCAGGCCAGTTCGGCGATTCCTGTTATGCCGCTCTATATCTCCATGGTTTTCAAGAAAATGCGGGAAGAGGGCGTACACGAAGGGTGTATCGAACAAATCAACCGTATGTTCCGTGAGCGTCTTTACCGTAGTGATGGTGCGGCTGCGGCAGTGGATGACAGCAACCGTCTTCGCCTTGATGACCTGGAGCTGAGAGAAGATATTCAGAAGCACTGCCAGGATATCTGGCCACAGCTGACCAATGACAATCTGGCGGAGCTGACCGATTATACCCTCTATAAAGAAGAGTTTCTGAAGTTGTTTGGTTTCGGTGTTGAGGGTGTGGATTATGATGCTGATGTGAATCCCCAGGTGCCTTTTGAGGTAATTGATATCTGACAGGTCGATCAGCAAGGCAGGGATGCCGCTGCTTGAGAATACGGGATATCAAAGTTATATGGGGTTGTCCGTCAAGGGGGCCAACTGCTTCAGACTACGCCGGAAAGCTCCGGCGTGGCCGTAAGCTCAGCAACAAAACGGCGTTCGGTATTGTCATGGATATGCTTGCCATAAAGATCTTCCAGTTCATCGAAAGACTCATAGGGCTCTTCAAACCAGTAGGACATAATACTGCGGTTATTATTAAGAGAGTGCACAAACCGCAGGTCTTTCTTTTCCAGTGCTCTCAGTCGGATACTGCTTTTCATCCGGTAATTCCGTCAGTCAGAGATTGACTCTGTATATCAATAAGACTTCTAAGTAGTTGGCCAAATGGAATCGTATATTTCTGGCTAAGTGGGCAGTTGCTATGCAAGGCGCAACGTAGGGAGCATAGCCGTAGCTATGTGACCGGAGTTGCAACGCCGCAGAGTGACTGACAACTTAGTCAGAAATATATGATTTCATTTGGTTAACTACTTACAGTCTGCCCCCTGTATTAGAGTGCAGAAGTTTCGGTATTCTACGTGAATGTAGGGGTAAGTGGCTATCTGGTTCTCGCCCGACAACACAACCAATCAAAAGTGTTGGAATTTTATTGAATAAACATGGCTCACTGTAGAAGGCAGAACGACTGATTATTTATTGCCCCATTTTCAGTAAGGAGTTTTTTGCAAGTAGTGTGGCCATACCTGGTAGCAAAGCTCAAAGCTGTCGAGCCTGTGTCAGTCTGCTCATTGATCTGGATATCCGAAACGTTCAATAACGCCTTGACGATCTTTGTGCGGCCATAGCGGGCAGCCAGGTGAAGAGCTGTCCAGTTATATTTTTCCCTCTCATTGACCTTGATGCCCTCAGCGAACAGTAAAGCAATGACGGTTTTTGTGCTGGCGTATTTGGCAGCTAAGTGGAGGGCCGTCCAGTTAGCCTTAGTCTTCTCATTGACCTTGATGCCTTCAGCGGACAGTAAAGCAATGACGGTTTTTGCGCTGGCGTATCTGGCAGCTAAGTGGAGGACTGTCCAGCCTGCGTTAGTCTTCTCATTGACCTTGATGCCGCCAGCGCCCAGTAACGCCATGACGGTTTCTGTACTGGCGTATCTAACGGCTAAGTGGAGAGCCGTCCAGCCGAATTTACCAGCGATATTGATATTCACTCTACCGGTTTTAATGAGCTTTTTAAGGCATTTGGTGCGGCTCTTGGCAGCGGCAATATGCAGTGGGGTTCTGCCTTTCTTATCGGTGGCATTGACGTATCTCAAGAAGATCGGGTTATCGATACATTCTAAAGAACCTTTTCTGACAGCAGTGTGCAGCAGGGTCGTAATATCCGCTCCTTGTTCGACCAGAATGTTCTGGCTCTCGATATTTTCTGCCAGGACCGCACTGTACAAGGCATCATCAAGGTCCTTCGCTCCCGCCTTGATCAGGATTTCAAGGCACTGCGTCTGCCCCTGTATGGCGGCTTCGCGCAGAGCTTTATCAAGAGCAAGTTGGCCGGGTTGAGTGCTGCTCAGGTATTTAAGGAGGTCAGTATTGCCCTCCCAGACAGCGGTGCGCAGTAAGTTAATGATATTCGCCCCGGCCCGGGTCAGCATTTGCAAGTAATCGGTGCGGCGCTGCCGGGCTGCAATGTTCAGGGGTGTCACACCATTGTGATTGGCGGCATTGACATCAGCATGGCTGTCGATCAGGGCTCGAACGCAATCAGTATGGCCGTAATTGATGGCAACAGTTAACGGGTGTTCAGGATGACCGGTGAGCGCCGAACGGTAAGTCCGTTTTGCCAAAGCCTCGTCTTCGCGCAGCAGCATTTTCAGGTTGCCGAGATTCCCGGTACGGCAGGCATTAAGCATCATGGATTCACAATAATGTGATTCGTCGTCAAGGACGCTTTCCCCGTCCAGACGAATCAATGGCAGCGCCGGTTGCAGGCATTGAGTGCATTGGCGTTGGTCAAGATTTATTGCGGCCTGCTGTTCACTCTCAACCCATTGGGTGAAGCATTTCAGGTGGAAAACGTGGGATGCCGGGCAAGAGGTTTTGACCAGTGAATTTCCACCAGGTTGTCCTCTGATATACCCGTTATGGTTACAGATAGGACAAAGAAATGGGAAATCTGCCGCGTTGCTCCTGACAGCATTCATTGCTTTGGCCTGCTTCATGACTCAAGACTATGAGTAGGACAAGAATCAGTTGGAAAAATTCCATAATCGTTTTCTTTTACCAATAAAGCTATTATGCACAGAGACAGTTGCAAGAAAAACACAGGACACTGTCCTGCAAATCAGAAAGAATAAATGACAGAAAAAGCGAGTTTCACTATGTCTTCTGCACCTAACCCGTCACAGGAAAACATTGTTATTGTTTCCGCTGCCCGTACCCCAATGGGTGGATTTCAAGGTAACCTGTCGTCTATGACAGCGGTTGACCTGGGTACTATTGCGATCCAGTCAGCACTGGAGCGGGCAGGTGTTGCTCCAGAGGATGTATCAGAAGTACTGATGGGCTGTGTATTGCCAGCAGGTACCGGCCAGGGGCCTGCCCGTCAGTCGGCGCTGCATGCCGGTATTCCCGACCATGTCCCAGCCACGACAGTGAACAAAATCTGCGGTTCCGGTATGAAAACGGTGATGCTGGGAGCAACCCAGCTGAAAACCGGTGAAGCCGATCTGGTGGTGGCTGGTGGTATGGAAAGTATGACCAATGCCCCTTACCTGCTGGATAAAGCCAGGGGAGGGATGCGACTGGGTCACGGCCAGGTCAAGGATCATATGTTCACCGATGGTCTGGAGGATGCTTACCAGGGCGTGGCCATGGGGGTCTTTGCCCAGGCAACCGCTGATCGCTTTGGCCTGGGCCGCGAGGCTATGGACGACTATGCCCTTGCATCTCTGGAACGGGCCAGCAAAGCGAACAGTTCTGGTGCGTTTGCTGAAGAAATTGTGCCGGTTGAAACCCGTAAAGGGCTGGTTGATATTGATGAGCAGCCGGGCAAGGCCAGGCCGGAGAAAATCCGTCAGTTACGTCCGGCCTTTAGCAAAGACGGCACGGTGACAGCGGCAAACTCCAGCTCTATTTCCGATGGTGCAGCGGCGCTCGTGTTAATGCGTGAAAGTGATGCAGCAGCACAGGGCTTACAACCTCTGGCAAGAATTATTGGCTACCAAAGCCATGCTCAGAAGCCTGAAGAATTTACCATTGCTCCGGTAGACTGCATCCGTAAGCTACTGGAAAAAATTAACTGGCAGGCCAGCGAGGTAGACCTGTTTGAAGTGAATGAGGCGTTTGCTGTAGTGGCCATGATGGCCATCCGTGAACTGCGCCTGGATCATGATAAGGTCAACATTCATGGTGGTGCCTGTGCACTTGGTCATCCCCTGGGTGCCAGCGGTACCCGCATTCTGGTAACGCTGTTGCATGCCCTGAAAAAGACCGGCGGCACCAAAGGTATTGCTTCACTCTGCATTGGTGGAGGAGAAGCTACCGCTATTGCTGTTGAGATGTTATAAAAAACACTGATCGATACCTTTCATGTGCACCAACCTGGCGAGCATGCACTAACCACTAATAAAAATGCCGCATGCCCCAGGCCTCACAAATAACAAAAAACAAGAGGCGGCATTTTTATATGGATTATCACCTTTCTGAACAGCAGGTCGCTTTTCGTGATCTGGCCCGGCAATTTGCCGATGCCGAATTGGCCCCCCATGCAGCACAGTGGGATCTTGATTGTCATTTCCCGGTTGATGTAATCAGGGCAGCGGGAGACCTTGGGTTCTGTGCCCTGTATACCCATGAGTCCATGGGTGGGCTGGGCCTGTCCAGGCTGGACTCCCATATTGTTTTTGAGCAGCTGGCCATGGGGTGTACGGCTACCACCGCCTATATCACCATTCATAATATGGTTACCTGGATGATCAGTGAGTTTGCTACGGATCGGGTAAAGTCAGATTGGGGGGAAGGGCTGGTCAGTGGCAGCAAGCTGTCGTCCTATTGCCTTACCGAGCCCGGATCGGGCAGTGATGCCGCATCGTTGACAACCAGCGCCGGGCGGGATGGCGATGAGTATGTGCTCAATGGCTCGAAAATGTTTATTTCCGGGGCTGGCAGTACCGATCTGCTGCTGGTGATGGCAAGAACCGGCGAAGACGGTCCGAAAGGCATTTCCGCCTTTGCCGTTCCCGCCAATCTGGCAGGTATCCAGTACGGCAAGAAGGAGGAAAAGATGGGTTGGAATGCCCAGCCAACCCGACTGATTTCATTTGACAATGTTCGTATACCTGCAGACTACCTGTTGGGCAAGGAAGGTCAGGGCTTCTCTTTTGCGATGAAAGGTCTGGATGGTGGTCGAATCAATATCGCCACCTGCTCCATAGGTACAGCTCAGCAGGCACTGAACACGGCTCGGGCCTATATGAAAGAGCGGAAGCAGTTTGGTCGTGAACTGGCCGGTTTCCAGGCCTTGCAGTTCAAGCTGGCGGATATGAATACCGAGCTGGTGGCTGCCCGCCAGATGGTTCGACTGGCAGCCTTCAAACTGGATAATCAGGATCCGGAAGCAACCGCATACTGTGCCATGGCTAAACGTTTTGCTACGGATATCGGGTTTAGGGTCTGTAACGAGGCCCTGCAGATTCATGGCGGTTATGGTTATATCAGGGAGTATCCTCTGGAGCGACATGTGCGGGATACCCGGGTCCACCAGATTCTGGAGGGAACCAATGAAATTATGCGCTTGATTGTCGCCCGTCGTTTACTTTCCGAGAGCATTTCTGATACCGGTATGGAGTTACAGTGATTATGTCTGAAAAGTTACGTCTCACCTGTGAAGAACGTACCGCCATTCTCACCCTGGACAATCCTCCGGCCAATACCTGGACGCCAGAAAGCCTTGATGAGCTGGAGCAGATTATTCACCAGTTGAACCGTGAGCCTGATGTGATTGCCCTGGTGATCACCTCGGCTTCGGAGAAGTTCTTCAGTGCAGGCGCTGATTTAAAGCGCTTTGATAACCTGACCCCGGAGGAAGCTCGCCCATTTGCACAAAGCTTTGGCAGGGCTTTTGAAGCCCTCAGTAACTTTTCGGGGCTCAGCATTGCGGCCATCAACGGTTATGCCATGGGTGGTGGGCTGGAAGTGGCGCTGGCCTGTGACCTGCGCATCGCTGAACAGGGTGCCATTATGGCCCTGCCTGAAGCGTCGGTGGGGTTATTACCCTGTGCCGGCGGAACTCAGAACCTTACCCTGCTGGTGGGCGAAGCCTGGGCCAAGCGCATGATTCTCTGCGGCGAGAAAGTGACCGCAGAAAAAGCATTGGCAATTGGACTGATAGAGGAAATGGTGGACAGTGGTAAGAGTCTTGAACGGGCGAAAGCGCTTGCGGCCAATGCCGGAAACCAGAGTCCGGATGCCTTGAGGGCCTGTAAAAAGCTGATCCAGATGGGGCGTTCCGGATTTTCCAGAGATGTCTTGCCAGAGGAAAGGGAGCAGTTCCTGACGTTGTTCAATGGCAGGAACCAGCAGGAAGGCGTCAGTGCGTTTCTTGAGAAGCGCAAACCTGAGTGGCATTACGACTAATCCGACTATTTTGAATAAGGATGATATTAATGACAAAAATTGCATTTATCGGCCTTGGCAATATGGGTGGTCCCATGGCTCAGAACCTGGTGAAAGCCGGGCATGATGTCTGTGGTTATGATCTGGTTCCTGAGGCGCTTGATCAATTGGAACAAGCCGGAGGCTCAAAGGCCGAATCCGTGACTGAGGCTGCACAGGGTGCCAGTGTGGTGATCAGTATGTTACCGGCTGGCAAACAGGTCGAATCACTCTACCTGGGAGATGATGGACTCTTCCAAACGATAGGCAACCGTTGTCTGGTGATTGATTGCAGCACCATAGAAGCTGAAGTTGCCAGAAAAGTCGGGCAGCAGGCAAAAGAGCAGGGTATCGACTTTGTTGATGCACCGGTGTCCGGTGGTACCGCCGGAGCTGCTGCTGGAACACTGACGTTTATGGTGGGTGGCAGTGCCGAGACCGTAGAGCAGGCCCGGCCCTATCTTGAGATAATGGGGCAGACTGTTTTTCACGCTGGCGAGACGGGTGCGGGGCAGCTGGCCAAGATCTGCAACAATATGCTGCTGGCTATTGTTATGACAGGCACATCGGAAGCTCTTAAACTGGGTATCGACAATGGCCTTGATCCGGCAGTACTGTCAGAAATCATGAAGAACAGTTCAGGTGGGAACTGGGTACTGGACAAGTACAACCCGGTGCCGGGCGTCATGCCCCAGACTCCGGCCAGTCATGGTTACCAGGGCGGTTTTATGGTGGCACTGATGGCCAAGGATCTTGGTTTGGCTCTGAATACGGCTGCCAGCAGCCATACCGCAACGCCCATGGCATCACTGGCTGACAATCTGTATAAAATGCATGCAATTCGCTCCGGCAATCACCAGGACTTTTCAAGCATTATTCAGCTGTATGAGTCAGCAGATTAGACGATTATTGGCTACTATTTCTTTGAATGCATGATCAATTTTATTATTTAATAGATAGATGCCGATTATCGTTCAGTTTATTTTTCTTCTGTTGATATGACTCAATGTTTTGCTTAGAAGCTGTTCTAATTTTGAACAGTTGTGTCAGATAATGGTTCTGTTTTTGTAAATCAGGTTATACAATCCCCCGGATTTATCTGAAGTTCTCGCCGGGTAACCGGTCGGCACCGATCATCCATCTGAGGTCACCTTTTCCCATGCAAATACTTATGAGTCTGGTGGGCATTGCCAGCCTTCTGGCACTTGCCTTTTTACTGTCCGATAACCGAAAAGCGATCAACCTGCGAACTGTGGGTGGTGCCTTTGCCATTCAGGCCGGACTGGGAGCGTTGGTTCTTTATGTTCCCCTGGGTCAGGAAATTCTTGGTGGTGTCTCCAACGCGGTAAGTAATGTGATCAGCTACGCCAATCAGGGTATCGGCTTCCTGTTTGGTGACCTGGGTAACTTCAAGGTCGGCTTTATTTTTGCCATCAACGTACTGCCGATTATCATTTTCTTCTCCTCTCTGGTTGCTGTTCTTTACTATCTGGGTGTTATGCAGAAGGTGGTTACCTTCCTGGGTGGTGCGTTACAGAAAGTACTGGGTACCAGTCGTACAGAGTCTCTGTCGGCAACGGCAAATATTTTCGTTGGCCAGACAGAAGCTCCTCTTGTGGTAAGACCCTATATTGGTCGTATGACTAATTCTGAGCTTTTTGCCATCATGGTGGGTGGTCTGGCTTCTGTTGCAGGCTCTGTTCTGGCCGGTTATGCAGGCATGGGTGTCGAGCTTAGGTACCTGATTGCAGCAAGCTTCATGGCGGCACCTGGTGGTTTGCTGATGGCCAAGATGATTAAGCCGGAAACCGATACTCCGGATAATTCTGAGCTGGCTGATGACGAAGGTGACAATGAAAAGCCTGCCAACGTAATAGACGCCGCCGCTTCTGGTGCTTCTTCCGGTATGAAGCTGGCCGCAAACGTTGGTGCCATGCTGCTCGCTTTCATTGCCCTGATCGCCATGGTTAACGGTATCATGGGCTGGATTGGTGGCTTCTTTGACTACCCTGACCTGAGCCTCGAAATCATTCTCGGCTATCTGTTCAGTCCGCTGGCCTTCCTGATTGGTGTGCCAATGAATGAAATCGTGACAGCGGGCAGTTTCATTGGCCAGAAGCTGGTGGTGAACGAATTCGTTGCTTACATGGATTTTGTTAATTACCTGAACCCTGAAGCGGCTGCGGCGGCTGGTGTTGAAGTGCTGTCACAGCGTACGCAGATCATCATCACCTTTGCACTGTGTGGTTTTGCCAACCTGTCTTCTATTGCCATTCTCCTGGGTGGTCTGGGCGTTATGGCACCACACCGTCGTCAGGATATTGCCCGCATGGGTATCAAGGCAGTGGCTGCTGGTACTCTGTCTAATCTTATGAGTGCAACCATCGCTGGTCTGATGTTGTCTCTGTAATGTTTTTTGGGCCACGGTCTGACCGTGGCCTGCTTTCCTTCCTGTATTTTCCCTTCATCAGCTGAATCTAACGCTTTTCAGGAAATGGCCGAATGACATAGTGAAATAACTATGTCGGGGTATCTGTGTGTATTGCTGGCATGGATATCTTTCTGAACCTGTCGTGAGTGTGCAAGGATGAACCTGACAACAAGGATTTTATGCTCCCGTAAAGACAAGAAATTTTCGCAGCAGGCCCTGGCGGATTTGATTGGTGTATCCAGAAGTGCACTGGCCCAATGGGAAACCAGTATGAGCAGTCCCAGTCTCGAGAATCTGCGAAAAATGGCTGAAATTCTTGAGGTGTCTTTCGAGTGGCTGGCCACCGGGCGTGGAAACCAGTACCTGGTCAGCTCTGATGAGGTAATCAGTGACTCGGAAGTGGATGGGGAGATTATCGGTCAATTACATCGAATGAACCTGATGAAGAAAAGAGCCATTCTGAATGTGATGAGAGCCATGGCATAAAGTAACAAAATACGCTCAGACAAAAGCGCCTTACCGGCGCTTTTTCGCTTTTTGCAGAACAGTTTCAGAATGCAGTGGGCGTCTATTTGATCATTTCTCGGAACTTGTTGCCCGGCTTGAACTGAGGCAGCTTGCAGGCGGGGATATGAATTTCTTCACCGGTTTGTGGATTGCGCCCCTTCCTGGCCGCCCGATCTGCTACCGAAAATGTGCCAAAACCAATAAGTTGAACGATGTCGCCGCTTGCCAGTGTCTCCTGTGTGTTGCTGATAAAGGCATTGACAACCAGCTCGGCCTTGCTTCGGGACAGGTTAGCTTGTTCAGCGACTTGCTCAACCAGTTCTTTCTTGTTCATATCCAGTCTCAGGGAATTACCAGTTATGTGGAAAGAAAATACCAGAAGATGGGTGATCCGCCTCTGGCTTCGCTTGGCTCAGGGAAAAACCTGGGCAGGTGGTGAAACACAATCAGCCTGACGTGTATCTCTTGCTGGAAAAACAGATGATGGGAGAAAACCTTGTAGGAGCCTGTCGGACTTAAGACTGTCCTACTGCGGTTGCGATAAATTGGTCTAAAAATTCCTGCTTCTTCGTCAAATAGCCCCGCTATTC
>NZ_JBLYNV010000082.1:0-18295 GCF_049310165.1 Endozoicomonas sp. ALE010
TTCTGAGGAGAATAGCGGGGCTATTTGACGAAGAAGCAGGAATTTTTAGACCAATTTATCGCAACCGCAGTAGGGCAGTCTATTCTCGGACGGCCTCCTAAACAGCAGTCTCATGGTTTGGACGAATCCGCAGAGGTACCAGCATTTTCTGCATTTTTATCCCGCCTTTGTCATTGTATCCCCTGAAGCGCTTCCGACTGACCACGGCAAATCCTCTTTTCGCAAGTACTCTTTTTGCCCGACGTGATTTCAGGGTTTCCTGGGTTAATGTGCCGAGGCTCATAAGTATCCCCTTCAATTGCAGTCGTTGCACCTCTTGAGCGATGGCACCTTGTGTTTCCACACTTAATAAACTGAAACCCTGACGACACTGCATCTTTTCCAGGCGGGTCATCCCTGTTGGCACTCTGACTTGCCTGAGATCATGGAAGCTATTATGGATGCCACGGGTAATCCCCCTTCGGCAATTAGTTTTGCAATCTTTATGGTCAGAGCTTGTACAGGTGTGAATGCCTGCACGGCTGGCAATATAGCGCCGGACATTATCGTCCAGATATTTTTCCATGTTCTTTAGTGGCAAGGGCGTCAGTTCAAATTTCTCGGTGATCGTTGCTTCATCAGGTTCAAGCTGGTAAGTCTGGACATAGGAATCCGGCCGACAGTCTTCACGCTTGTTGCCAGTAACCTGTAGCAGATCAGCGGCACCGTGCATGGCGGCTTCCAGTTGCCGTTGAAAGTCCGGTTTCAGGGCAGGGTCATTGGTGAAATCTCTGGTTACCTGCGACGGCAGATCCAAAAGCGAGGCGTCAAAGTGGCCAGGCTGCTGACGGTCTTTGAAGGATCCCGGGAACGAGGCATCAATCCCGGTGCATCGGATAAAATCCATGCGGTCAGCAAAGCGCAGTACATGCAGATAACGCCGAACCGATGACGACAGACCCTGGTCGCTCTTGCCATGTACGTCATCTTCCTTGCGGGACAGTGCCTCGCCAATCTCCTTCAGATACTGTTGTGGATACTGCCCCTGAAGATCCCGTTTGAAATAGTCAGCCGCCCTGGCTTCCTCATCTTGCTTGGGGACATCTTCCGCTGCGGCGTCATGATAGATGATCGCCAGCGACAGCAGATTCTTTTCAATTTCAGAGAAATGCATCTGATGGAATTTCTCCAGCAGCTCGATATACCACAACAGATTGTTCCGGGCCCGCAATACATGGCAGCAGTTGTGATCCGGCTTCCATACCCCGGGCAGTGTGTCACTGCCAAGGCATTTGATGACTCGCTCTGGACCGGGCCGTCGGTAATAGTGCTGTAATATTCTCAGAATGGTCTCTTCGTTATCCCTGGCATTGGGCAGAACCGGTGGTTGGCTGAAGGCGTCAACGATAAACTGCAACTCCGTTGGTTGCGTCAGGGATGCAGTTTGGGGAGACTGACAGCCGGTAAGGCCGAGGGACTTTTGCAGTTCGACGATTTGTTGTTGCCCTTTTTTGATATTTTCTGGCCAGTGCTGATAAAAGGGCTCTTGATCTCGACGTTCCCAGAGTTCTTTAACCCAGTGAATATAATCATCTGCGCAAAGCGTTCCCAGGGATTTTTTAATGCTTTGGGCATTGGTGTTTGCTATTGATTTTCTCACAGCGCCAAGTGTTTGATCATCAGGTACACCATAATAAAACAGGGCTAATAAATTATCCTTAAAGTGCTTATAGCAATAATATCTCTGAAAAGGTTCCCGAAGTGTGACGATAAACACTTCCTGCAGTTGTGCTGCATTGAAACTCTGACAACGTTTATGAAACTGCAGCATAACAACCGGATGATTGAAAGAGCGGTGACCAATCAGAAAAGACATAGTAGACCATAAGTGGCCCTTGTAGGGTATTCCCAATGCCTCAAAATGACAGCAAAGCCTTATTGAATAAAGTTGCCCCAGAACGTTCAGGCCGGTTTTCCAACCAATAGACAACACTCCGCGTCTGACCAGATCACTGGCTAATTGGAAAACTCTATCTTCCTCGTAAGCTGTCTCTCTCAAATCCTGGCGTTCATCATGATCATCCGACAACTTGTAATCATTTCTGTACCATAATATTTCAGCTGACTGGATCAGCAAATCAAGTATTGTCTGATATTCCCCCCGGTAAAAAAACTTTCTTTGAACAGGAGCATCCCGCTCTAATAATTTCCAAATACGGCCTATTAATTCCCGTAAGTTTTCACGACTGAAGTCCGGGCTCTCTGCCAGTGTTATAATATCCTGAAATGGATGCTGTAGCGTTGGCAGATGGTGTTGATTGATGGTTTTAGCTTTTAACGGCATAGGCAGAAGATTCAACATCCCCCTGAAGGCATCTTCAGAAATGTTATGGGATAACGCAAAATTACCAAGCCTGGCCTCATTAAGTGCTAAATGATCAGTACTGAGTTCATCCTCAAAATAAACCTCTGCTGAACCGCTTTGCTGGGAATAAACCATCCAGGGCAACGAATCAATGCCAAAAACCTCTTCTAACTGGTGTTTATCCTGCAAATGTTCGGTAATGCTGTTGTCAGTGCCCTCTTTTACCGTGAGATAGCACTTGATTTGTGATTTTATGTACCCGGTGGTTAGCCATTCTGGATAGCATGTTAAATTTTCATTATCTTTTTCCTTGAATTCTGGCGGTTTGAATGTGCCTTTCCTGCGCAGCTGACCTGATGAAGATTGCTTATAAACAGTACAGAGCCGTGTCGCTCTCTCCTTCATTTTCTCCCGCAGTGAATTGTGGTCAGGCAGACATTTAACAGGCAGTTCGTCTGGCTTTAAGGCATTGTTCTGTAATCTGGATGTTCCGGCATTTTTCTTATAAACAGCGAGAGTACCGGGGTTTATAATGCCAACGGTGGCATGGTTCGATCTTAACATCAATGGCACATCTTCCATAATCAGGATGACGGGTCTTGGTGCTTTTGGTAACTCATTGTTATGATCAAGATAAGCCGACTCTTTTTTGAATCTTGCATGAGCTGATTCCCCGTGACACATCCAGACCTGTCGAGCACCCAACGTGCCTGTCTTGAAAGCACCCAGCAATTCCTGCCTTATCTGCTCTCTGCTACCCGGGGAGTGGCGAGTTTCAGTGTTTGAATGTTTGCCTGGTTGCACCGGGCAACTCTCAGGATTCTTAAACGATACTGTTGATAATGAGTGTGCTGCATTGGGTAATGAATTCATAGTGATAATACAGAATGTCAGAGTGATGACGAAGGTGAGTTTATAACCGGCAATACCTGACCCAACTTTTTTATAAAAAAAGTCCCTCTGTTTTTGTAAAAACGCAGCCTTTGGAAAATTGCTGTTGCTTTTCCTGACCCTAGGAGGCTGTCCGAGAATAGACTGCCCTACTGCGGTTGCGATAAACTGGTCTAAAAATTCCTGCTTCTTCGTCAAATAGCCCCGCTATTCTCCTCAGAATCAGAAATTTTTATCCTCAATTTCTCGCAATCCTCGCTCGCTACGGGCGCTATTCTCGGATAGCCTCCTAGACCATGGAAAACATTCGCTTGTTAAAATCCAGAGACTCGATTACCGCACTAATATCCTGACGCCGACCTTTCATTAATTGTTCACACAGTTTTTTATTACCTAACCAATATTCTCTGAAATTCATCACACACCTGATTTCATCTTCTCCTGTGCGATCAGTATTTGTTTGATTAAATGGTGATGACAAATCGCTCATGCGCTTAAAAATAATTTTCACTGAATTAACAATTTGTTGATGCAGTATTTCAGCATAATCAAGTCGCTGCTCTCTCAGACAGAAGTCTTCTTCCGGATTATGGCGAGGATCACTGCGAGGGTAGCCGGGAGAGGATAACCTGGGTAATCCTGCAGCAGGTTGCGGGCCATAACGATACCAACTTTCAGGCAGACAACCAGCTTCATTAGCAAATGCCTGAGCCAGATCATACAATTTACTTATTTTAGTAAATGATTGCTCTGGTGTAATACCTTTAAATGTCATTTCATTTAAAAGTGAATTCAAATATTGTGACAGCTCTTCTGCCTTGGGAGAGTTTTCCAGGTGAGGTCCTGCAGTAAAATCAAACATTTCCTGACTTACCGGAATCGCTAATGGAATGGAGACCTGCCATTCACTTATGCGCTTTGCAATACGCTCTCCGAGATGGACATCCAGATGTTGAACAAAGTTATCTCTGGCTACTTCTACATTTCTGGCAACAGTGTCAGTAAAGGCTCTTATGGCAGAATATACGACACAGGTGTCTTCCCGGTACCCTTCATACCGAAACCAGAATGCATCGCTATAGGATAGCCTTACACCTGAATCTGCCAGAACAATACTCATGACTGAAAAACAACCATTTTTCATATATAAAATATGCAGGTAATTCGACAGTGCTTCGTACCGAAAGGTTCAAAATTCTGAGAATATCCTGACAGAGATCATTGATGTTGACTCAATAACTTCACTTTTCAGGTATCAATGCAAAGAAAGTAGAACTGATCTCTTATCCTATAATGTCGGATAAACAAAATATGGGAGTTAAATAAATGGCCGAGTCATTCTTCGAACAACAAAATGTGCTTGGACTTATACTGGAAACCTGCTGTAAGGACCCTGTCACCGGCTTTTTTCGTGACGGTTTCTGCCATACCCACCCCGATGACAAAGGGGGGCATACGGTGTGTGCTCACATGACTGATGAATTTCTGCAATACTCGCTGTCTAAGGGCAATGACCTGATCACCCCCCGGGAGGAATGGGACTTTCCCGGGCTCAGGGCCGGTGACCGATGGTGCCTGTGTGCAGCACGATGGCAAGAAGCATTGGAAAACAATGTAGCACCTCCTGTTTATATCCGGGCGACCCATATCAATACACTGAAGGTGATTGAACTGACTGTTTTAAAACAATTTGCCATTGATATCAGCTAAGTCGTGGCATCGTATATTTCTGGCTATGTGGGCAGTTACTGTGCAAGGCAAAACGCTATCATGCTGGTACATAGCCATCGCAGGGTTTGCCAGGAGTCATCTTGTGCATTGAAGAACCCGCAGCCAGTCTGCTCAAGCCCTGGCTGCGATTAATGAAAGAGAAGCCGGTTCCAAAACAACCTAAACTACGCTGGCGATATCGCCTGGTTTCCTCAGCATTTTATCTATGTCGCCTATATGAGTTTCTTCATCTGCAATCAAACGGCGGGCATACTCTTCAACCACCACCAGTTTATCTTTCTCGGCAAGTTCCAATAGATCGTAATAGTACTTTACGCCCTGCTTCTCAAAATCCAGAGACTCCATCAGGATGTCGTGAATATCATGTTTTGAGGTTTCCAAAAGCCCACCGATGCCAAGGGATGGGTGCTCACCGAGATAAGTGATCATTTCTCCCGCTTCATAGGCATGATTCAGCGTTTCTGTTGCTGCTGAACGAAACCATCCAACAATGGGAATCCTGCTATAGCCAAACACCATAAAGCTGTAGTGACTGTATCGTACAACCCCTGCCAGCTCATGCTCCAGAATCTGGTTCAACTTGACCACTACGGCCTGATGCTCAGTGGACATAAACACCTCATCTCAAGGTTATATTTGAGCATGAAAGTATAGTCAGAATTATCAGTGAACCAGTCAGGATGATATTTCACCAATTCAAGAACCTAATAATCATTTTGAGGTCAAAGACGATGTTTAAAGTCCAGCTGTTCAGGGTTTCATTCTGAAAGCAACCACATCGACCTCCTCCCACTCAAAGCCTGCTGGCCGGATTGACCAGACAGCCGGTTCACGTCGGCCGCCCAACCGTTCCAGAAGCACCTTTAACGGCAAAAAAGTCTCAAACCAGCCGTCTCAAAGTAAAGCCTCCATCCCGGATATAAGCAAACAGATTGAAGACAGCTTTTGGCAGAATAAACAGTTACAAAGTCATAAAATCACCACGGCTGACGTGCTTAAAGCCTATAGAAATGAAAGTTCGACGATAAGAAGCGGCTTCTTCCTGCAAAAGCTCTGCTTGAAGAACATTTTACACAACGATCGCAAAGTTACCCCGGATCAGGTCATTCAAGAGTTTAGCCAGAAGCCAGATCGGCAGAATAAGTACCAGGTAGCAATAGCCCGCTTCCGAGCGGAATGTTGCCTGAGAGTTTTGCCATTGCATGGCCAGCCGGTCACTCCGGAGCAAGTGACCAGGGGTTATCAGGCAGTCAGGGCAACACTGGAGCTGGCGCGCTTTAAGGAAGAATGTTGCCTGAGAGGGCTTACTTTGAATGAACGACAAGTCACACCGGAAGCGGTAATCAGGGATTTTCAGGCAGTCGGAGCAACACTTGAGCTGGCGCTTTTCAAAGCAGAGTGTTGCCTGAGAAACCTGGCGTTGAATGGCCAGCTGCTGACACCGGGTGAGGTGGTGAAGGATTTCCCGGATAGTCCGGAGGGGCAACTCGGGCTAATGCGCTTTAAGGAAGACTGTTGCCTGAAGTACCTGCCGTTGAATGGCCAGCAGGTCACACCGGATTCGGTGATTAAGGGGTATCAGACAGCCAGGACACGACTGGAGCTGGCGCGTTTCAAGGAAGAATGTTGTCTGAGGGGGTTGGTGTTGAATGACCAGCAGGTCACACCGGATGAAGTGGTGAAAGATTATCAGACAGCCAAAGCGACACTGGAGCTGGCACGCTTCAAAGCGGAATGTTGCCTCAGGGGCCTGATTTTGCATGGTCAACAGGTCTCACCGGATTCAGTCGTTAAGGATTTTCAGGCCACCAGGGCAAGACTGGAGCTGGCTCGCTTTAAACAACAATGTTGCCTGAGGGGACTGCTGTTAAAAGGCCAGAAGGTCATACCGGATTCGGTGGTAAAGGATTTCCCGGACAGTCCAGAAGGCAAACTGGGAATAACGCGCTTCAAAGCGGAATGTTGCCTGAAAGGCCTGGTGTTGAATGGCCAGCAGATCTCACTGGAGGCGGTGATTAAGGACTTTCAGGAGAGTCAGGAGGACAAACTGGGGGTCGCACGTTTCAAAGCGGAATGTTGCCTGAGGGGTCTGATGTTGAATGGCCGACAGGTAACAGCGGATAGGGTGGTCAGGTGTTTCCCGGGCAGTCTGGAAGGCAAACTGGGGGCCGCGCGTTTCAAAGCGGAATGTTGCCTGAGGGGTCTGATGTTGAATGGCCGACAGGTCACAGCGGATATGGTGGTCAAGTGTTTCCCGGGGAGTCCGGAAGGCAAACTGGGGATAGCGCGTTTCAAGGAACAATGTTGCCTGAGGGGCCTGGCATTAGATGGTCAGAACGTAACACCGGATGCGGTGGTTAAGCATTTCCTCGATAGTCCGGATCGCAAAATGGGGATAGCCCGCTTCAAAGCGGAATGTTGTCTGAGAGGTTTGCCGTTAAATGGTCAGCAGGTCACACCGGAGGCCGTGGTTATCGATTATCAGGCCGCCAGGGCAACACTGGCGCTGGGGCGATTCAAAGCGGAATGCTGCCTGAGGGGCCTGCCGTTGAATGGCCAGCAGGTCACACCGGAGGCGGTGGTTAGCGATTATCAGGCAGCCAAAGCCACACTGGAGCTGGCGCGCTTTAAAGAACAATGTTGTCTCAGGGGTATGTTGCTGAATGGCCAGCCGGTCAGACCGGAGGGCGTGGTTAAGGATTATGAGCGTGGTGGCTGGTTGCTCGAAAGAGCTATTTTTTATACTCAGCTGACATTGAGCGCCAGGGAATTGAATGGTCACTATCTGGATAACCGGGAAGTATTGGCAGCGTTTAATGACGCTCCCGGAGATTATTCTGCAAAGCAAGCCAGGTATCTGATTCAAAGGCTGACGACAACTCAGCAGTTCGATGAAACCAGCGAAACCCGGAGTACACTTCAAGAGGCATGGCACATCTTAAACAAGGTAATGGTCAAAGACGATGAGCAACATCGACTCCAATGTATAGTGAAGTTCATGGCTATGCAGCATGGACTGCCCATTGATCATCAGAGTGTATCAGCAGAACAGGTATTGCAATCCATCACCATGCTGCGGCGCTCATTTCAGAATTCACGACTGCATTTCTTCTTCCTGACATACTGTTATATCACGGGACAGTCTATTGATGGACGGAAGATCACTAAGCATCAGGCCCTGGAGTGTCTTCAGAGCTTTCCAGCCGCAAGCAGGCTGCGCCACGCTTTAGGCCGCTGGTTCGCACAATACTGCTGTGACGCCAGTACAATGAATGAGTTACTGTTCGATGGCCACAAGCACTCAGCTAACCGTGCCATTGTGGGTCAAACCGTGAAACAGCGGTTAACAACAGGTGACACTGGCTTTTTGCAAAAGCAGGTTTCGCGGTTTACTGCGCTTACCCTGAAAACACTGGAGATTATTCAGGAAATCAATGACTCTTATACCCATCCACCCATGCTGATTACCGGTTCTTACGCGCGCTTTTTACAGAACCTCTGCTCATCATTTAATGATATTGATATTATCTGCACGCAGGAAGCATCCGCCAGAACACTCTTTGACAGGCTGCTGGCACTGAACACCGACAGTGATTCTGAAATCCCCAAAAACATCATTATCTGGCCAATCCGGGGGTGTCAGGCGATTAAACTGCCACACGCCTACAATATTCAATTTAATGACGGTGATTTGGGGATGAAAGCCATGGTACTTCAGGTCAGCATTGACGCCAGAGCAGCCCATAAACAGGCCGTACAATTACCCGTCCACGTTCCTGGCGTTAAAAAACCGGTATGGTGCCTGTCGTTTGCTGAAGAAACCCGATTACTGAACGATACGCTGGAATACCTCGCTAATAACCTTGACTTGCTGACAGAACAATTGCAAGAAGGAGCGGAATACCTGCCACGAACCATTCTGTTTAATCTTCCTCAAAACCCTGATGAGCGTATTTATGGTTTGTTTATGCGCTGCCTGCTTAGCCTGAATAAAGCACGGCAGTTTATCGCTCTGCAAGAAGCCCAATCCAAACAACCTGACGGCCAGACCAATCACCTTCAAGAACATCGCCTGCCTGTGCTGACTGAAACGCTGCAAATAAAATTGACCAGCCATGCTTGCCGTAAGGATTTTGAACATAGAATTAACGACTGGCTGGCGACAACACATCATGCTAATGATTATGAGTTCAAGAGGAAGAACTTTATCAAAACACTACTGGCAATAATGAATATTGAAAGAACTTATCAACCTGAAACAATTAATCAGATTGAAAGCCATTAACCACACAATCAATCCTGATTAACTCATCAGTTTTTATTTAATTTTTTCAAATCACTCAATATCATCTAATAATTAATTTCAGTAATTACCGATGTTCATCTCAGAAAATGATTGATGAGTAAGGGTCCAGTCGAGTTATGAATAATATTGGCAACGGCAATTTTACCTGCAACCCCGGTTCTGCAACAAACCAGCGGGATACCGGAGCAGTTGATGAATCCGCAAGAGCAATGCTGGGACACCATAGTGTTGGTTATAATAATCCCCCTCAGACCCATTTGTCTCATGCACCTTCACCCGAAGCTGAGACGATTTTTAAATTTACAGATGTAGTAACTGGCGACACCCACATAGCAAAAGATTTTTCAGAGCTGTTAAGTTACGATCAACTTCTTTTAAAGCTAAGGGACTCTGGTGGTGAAATTTATGCCAACCATGGTCAGCCCGTAGAGCAAATCGCTAAAGATATTCGCTCAAATGATTATCTGAAGTGGTTACTATTATCAGTTAACAATATTGAGGAAATTCCTGTTGCCCGGGAAGCTTCACTTATTGCCGACAGGGATATATCTACTAGTGGTTTTGATGTGGAAGATAGCAGTGGATCTGATACGGACAATGCCCCTGAGAGACCATTTAACGAAGCGATGAGTAATCGCACAAACAGGGCGCAGACATTCAATAATAGTAACTGGAGAAATGTAAGACGTTCGTCTGTTTTTTCCTCTGCTGTCTCTAATCAGGATATTTCTGCCAGCGGTTTTTATTCACTCAAAGATGGGGAGCTGGTGCGATGTTTTTCATGTGGTGGTTGTCTGCAAAACTGGAAAGTAGATGAAACACCAGATGATTTACATGCCCAGAAGTTTCCAAAGTGCCAGTTTATCCGAAAGAAGTTAGGTGCTGAATTGGTTAATACCATTCAAGAGGCCCTTACCACTGAACAAAAAAATGCCGTAGCCAGGACTATTCCCGGATCTCGACATTTATACAGTCAACCTATCGGTGGGCAGAGTAATCGCCAAGTGGCGGGCTCCAGCGATGACTTAACACGTTTTCCTGCCTCTTCATCCTCCAGAACAGCCCGATCCAGAGCCCGGTCCAGGGCCCGATCTTGGGCCCGATCTTGGGCAGAAACATCTAGAGCAGAAAGATCCAGGTCCAGGCACAGACCCGATGCCAGCTCAAGCTCAAGTTCCAGCTCTATATCGGGATACAGGTCTGACTCTAGTTCTGGTACTTCATCACCAGTATCCTGGCTTGATCAAGAGCATCCTGCACATTACAGAACATATAATCAACCTGCAGATATAAATCTGTCGCTTAACGAAGCCAAAGCAAGGCTGGTAAATATTTTCAGCCCAGTTCAAATACAGAAACTTCACATCCTTGAAGATAAGGTCAAAAGTGCAAACGATTCAGAGCGTTTACACCTGGGTGATGTATACAAAGAAATACTCAATAATCTGCTGAAAAAACCAGAGCTCATTGGCGAGATTATCGGAATAATTGAAAGTATGTCATCCAGAGATTGCGAGGACCATACCGCGGAAGTTTGTGACCTGATAAAAGTAAGATTCAAGGCAGCAACACTGACGGAGGGTATATGTGATCAAGATAACAGCATTAACTGGTTTTCATTGCTTGGTAAAGCCAAACTACTTATTCATGAGGAACAACTGATCAGCGTCCTGGGCAGGCACAACCTCCTTGGAGGTAATGAATCCACTGAAATCAGAGCGTATGTAAAAAACCGGTTTGCGAGAGAAATTTGTGAATTTTCTGAAAATCATATTCAACAATATTTCCCAGAACAGGGCCGTAGTGTTGTCAATGCTATCAGGGGGCAATATGGAAGATTACAATATGATTTTATTCAGGCAATAAACAATAAAAGCCTGTTAAAAAATTACTTGATAAGCTTATGTAAGGATGAAATATTTTTTGCGTTTATCAAATCCCATGATGAAGAATTATCACAATGGTTAGCAAAGGAAAATAGCAACTTTGATGGGTTAGTGGATCATTATGATCAAAACCATGCAGGGAGTTCCAGTTCCAATGAATATGCCTATGTTACTTCATTAAACAGGCTCAGGGAAACCAAGGATCTTGTTGATTCAGTGGCACTAAATCAATTTTTTGAGTCAAAGATTGATGAACAATGGAATGCACTGGTTTATGCGACCCAACCGTCAACTTACTAGTATCTGATTTTTTGTAAACAACTGAATTATTGACAGATTATTTATCATAGGAACCTTTCTAAAAAGAGGATGTCTTAATACATAATTCAATTATTCTATAATTCAATGTATTACTATCATCAATTACCCGATGTCGATATTGATCCTGATGGACTTTTTGCAAGACCATCAGATCAACCGCTTCAGACAGGCACAAATGAACAACAGTCGACGTACCAAGGTATGTCTGTTAAAGCATCTATTGCACCGTTGCCTCTATATCATAATCAACCAGATAAACAAGACAATAACACTGGCTCCGCTAACTTTTGGGATGGATATAACATTGCACCTCTACCACATGTCAGTCCTTCAGACTTTTTCAGCACTGATATTACTAAAGATGAAACCACTGAAAACCACCTTCAGCAGCCTGCAGTCCCTTTTCATAACCCATTTGATGATCCCCGGTTTGAGAAAAGATCGATAGTCATCATTGATAACCTTACCAGGCAAGATCAGGTTCTTGACTTTACGGTTAGACGGAAACTTCAGAGTAGTGATCCCACATATATTTATGACGTGGGTTTACCTCAAACAGCCTCACAATGCTTATTGTGTGTTAATAATAACCTTCATCAACCCGCCTACAATACTGATCAGGCGTTTGTTAATAATCATTTTAAGCCAGCAACGCCAGTTACAATGATTACAGATAGTGTGCCATTTCAAAGTGATACCGCTTACGCAGAGAGCAAAAGAGTGCGCAAAAATGCGCGCTATCATAATGATCCTGCCTATGCCGAGCGCAAAAAAGAGTACAACAGGGTGTTCAGAAGGGATCGCTTACAGAATGATCCTGCTTACGCAGAGAGCACAAGAGTGCGCAAGAATGCACGCGAAAGGGCGCGCTATAAGAATGATCCTGTCTTTGCCAAGCGCAAAAACGAGCGCAACATGCTGCGCAGAAAGACTCGCTTACAGAATGATCCTGCCTACGCAGAGCGCATGAGAGAGCGTGACAGGGATCGCAAAAGAGCTCGCTACCATAATGATCCTGCTTACGCACAGCGCGAAAGAGAGCGCAAAAGGGAGCTTCAGAGAAAATACCGCTTACGCAAGAGCATGAAAGGGAGTGCCAAAAGAAGCACTACTACAATGAGCCCGATTTCGCAGAGCGCCAGAGAAAGTGCCAAAGAAAACGCGACTGGCATAACACCTCTTCACCCTGTCCCCTCGCACTATATACCCGGGACAGTCAAAATTACCATTTTTTAACTTGAACTTTTATGAGAAAGATTGGTCTCAGGGTGGTGTTCAATAATTCGATATTTCGATGTACAGTCCTTCTTCTTTTGCTTCAGCTCGATTAAATGCAGCCTATGGCCATTTACCTTACTTTCATGATTCTACTTTTTCTGAATCAGTAGCAATAGGCAGGCCCTTCTGCCGTGACGTTACAAAAGTGTCGAATATTCTATCTTTTATGCGTGGTGGTGAAACTGCTGAAGACTATCTTAAGCATCCAGCTGTGCCTTTTTATAATCCCTGGTTTGAAAAAAAACCAGCAGTAATCGTTGCCAGCTGTCGTGATAAAAATCAATCAGTTGACTTAATACCCGGAAGTAAACTTCAAAATACGGTTCCCCCCCCTGCATACATTCCTGGTAATGAACGTTTTTCAATCCAGTCTCTTTTAGGTTTAAAGCAATCAACCAATCAAAGCATACCAATTGTTAATAGCAGTCTTCATCAACCTGAAGAAATTTCCACTCATGTTTCCAATACACAGGTTCGTACCGGTACTATTTTCAGGTCGGTTGAAAAGGCTGAGATAATTAAACCTCAACCAACTACACATTCAAGTCAGGCTACCACTGAAGATATTTTTCTGTTGCCAAATAAACAGGCCAAAGCCAAATATGATCTATCCTACAGCAGAGCAAAATACGAACAATCTGATAAATGCACGAAGACCCGGGCCAAATACTATTTATCCGATAAGGGTAAAAAAGCCAGGGCAAGAGCCAGGGCCAAATACGAAGCATCCGATAAGGGCAAAGCAGCCAGAGCAAGGGCCAGGGCCAATTACGAAGCATCCGGTAAAGGCAAGAAAGCCAAGGCCAAATACGAAGCATCCGGTAAAGGTAAGAAAGCCAGGGCCAAATACGAAACATCAGAGAAAGGCAAGCAAACCAGGGCCAGATACGAAGCATCCAAGAAAGGCAAGCAAACCAGGGCCAAATACGAAGCATCCGAGAAAGGCAAGCAACCAAGAGCCAAGGGCATCATTCCCAACAATAGAGACAAGGCACAAAACAGGATAGCCATGATTTGTGATCCAATAGCTCAATGGACAGAGTAAACTCAGGTACAAAATTTGTTTCCGGATATTCCTATATACAGGAGTTGCAAGAAAACCCTTTACTTTTACTCGCTGAAGTTTCATGTTTGCAACTGAGTGGACTTGTACATTCTGTACAGATATCTACTTACCCGTCCCATTCTGGATATCTGAATCGGCAAGTCAACCATCAGGATACACACGGCTATTTACGTCAACTGTGTAGCTTTTCAGTTTCTCACGTACCAGCCACTGAAAAGGAATCATACGTCAGCTCGTTGACGAAGGGAACCCAACAACAAGTTCCAACTAAAACTTTTCAGTTTAAAAAAACTGAGCCTTCCGGTTACGGTAATCCATTGCCTCTTGTGCTTAAAAAGATGACCGCCTCCGAACTGGACAAGGCACGTCGTGCCAGGAGCCAGGCAAAATACTCTGCATCTGATAAAGGCAAAGCGGCCAGAACCAGATACACTAAATCAGATAAAGGAAAGGCAACCAGAGCCAAATACCTGAGATCGGATAAAGGCAAGGTGGCGAAGGCCATAATAAATGCAAAATCAGCAGCCTACCGAGCAGCTTTAAGAAAAGGCCTGAGTGAAAAATTGGCGAGGGAAAAAGGGGAATTAGCAGCCAGGGCAAAAAGGCAGAATTATCGTATCGGTACAAATGGTGCAGGTAAGATGAGTTAATTTTTCAGATAAAAATCCTTTTATCAACTGGTTTCCATACTTTTTTCTTGCATCACCTTACAGCCTTCCTTTTTTGGTCTGGCTGAGAGCTATCAGAACTTATTTTATGCCCCAGGCCGGTAACCATTTTGGTTCTCGCTATTAGTCAGAGGTTATTAGCATGGACAACTGCATGAAATCGAATACTGCCAACACGACTCAGCAACCAGTTTTCCCGGGAGATCCCTCCCGTATCAGCAGGGGAAGGCAAGCATCGGTGTTCAACAGGATGAGCCAGTTTATCAATGCAATAGACTGGTTCCCTTATCGAGTAGGAAGTAATCGGTATAGTGGCTATCAAAAAGCCAGTACCAATCTGATAAAAAAGTTGAAGGACTACCATGAAATCAAGTTAGCAGCCACCAACGTCCTTTATCTGACAACCGGTGACCATCGTGGGGATATTGGCCATAAAATACAAGCAGAGCTCAACGCAATGAAGCCAGCTATTTACTGGCAACTTGCGGTTACTGGCCATGATTCGACCTGTCCAATATCAACTACCGGCAACGCGCCGCAACAGGAAATTAAAATGTCAGACCAGGAATTAGAAACAGAGCTGGATGATAATACGTCCATACTCATTAGATTTGAGGAGCTTATCACAATAATCGAAAGCAGGAAGTCTCTTATTCCCGGTTCAAGTGAAGATACTCAGGCTAAAGCCAGTACAGGCAAATTGGCAGATGATATTACTACGGCAATCAACGAACTGGCTTTGACCTGCATAAAGACCAGTGAAACAAATAAACAGCGTTTCCTTTATCAGCTGGCAGTCAAAGAAGCAATAATCTTCAATGGAATATTAGTAAAGAACCCTGAATTCAATACTATTGACAACTTTATAAGTCAAAGAATTAAAAAGTCATGTATACCCGATAAGCACAGGCAGATTGCTCGTTTAAACATATCATGGAATATCCTTCTTCATACTTTGGGTCTTGATACTGAATTATTAGCAGTTAGATTTTCAGAACTGGACAATATCAAATATCTGATTTTTCATTCGATGAACGCTTCCTCCATAAAAGAAGGAAAGGATTGTGGAATCAGCCGATTTTTCACCCGTTTTATGCGTCAGGAGGATGGAGATATTAATAACCCGGCCAGGGCAGAACGAGTAAAAGAAATTATGACTCTGGAAACAAGCATCGCTTCTGGCAAATTACAACCAATCTTGCTCGATGGTATTAAACTCGCGAAACCTGTGGAAACATCCGGCGTTGATTTTACCAGTTCAGCTATATTGCGAAGTAATGAAATATATAATTTCAAGCGGGCCATACTCTATCCGGCTTACAAATGCCATAAAGCTCAACTTGAAGGAAAGCCTCAGGAAGAGAAAGACTGCCTGCACATATTGACCTTGTCTTGTCTGGCCTATTTCTTCCGTATAATGAGAGCTGAGTGGTCAGAGGGTTTAACCAGCCATGTTGATGCTGCAATCCGGATTATAGAGTTTATCCAGTCTATAAAATCAGATCGTTTATCTTCATTGTCCGGACGAAAAGATTATCCATTTAAAAACCTGGAGCAGTTAAACGAGCATTTTTCAGGGTTTTATCACCAATATTGTACTGGCCCCCAGGAGGCTGACCGAGAATAGACTGCCCTACTGCGGTGGCAGCAAATTGGTCTAAAAATTCCGTTTTGTTCGGCAAATAGCACCACTATTCACCTCACAAAACGAAATTTTTATCCTCAATTTTCTGCCATCTTCGCTACGGGCGCTATTCTCGGTCAGCCTCCTGGTGCAGAAAAGCGTTAATACCCTTACACCCCGTTCATCCTGAGGCTTGTCGAAGGATGGTGCCACCGTACTTCGACAAGCTCAACACGAACGGTATGGATATCAACGCTTAGCTGCACCAGGAGGCGTGGATGGTCATGTTTTTTCTGCGCCAGAAAACGTCTTATTGCTGCTTTTTCACAATCATTTTTTGTGGAACCATCCTGTCGGCAAATTGCTTCCGGCGCTAAAGGAATGACAGAAAACAAAACGAATTACCATACCTAAAGCTGTCTTTGGCGTTTGAACTTTACTCAGGTTCGGTAAAGTACCTTGACCACATGCCAGCCGAATTTGGTTTTCACCAGATGGGGTGTCAGTAACTCCCCGGTAAAACACACCTTATCAAAGGCTGGCACCATCTGCCCTTTCCTGAACTCTCCCAGGTGCCCGCCTTTTTTACCCGATGGGCAGGTGGAATGCCTCTTGGCCAGAACATCGAATTTGGCACCTTTTTTAAGCTGTTTGATAATATCTTCGGCAAGTTCTTTATGCTTGACCAGAATGTGCAATCCAGCTGCAGTGTACGCCATGTTGAAGCCTGCTTATAAAAGAAACTATTGATTGGTATTATATCGTTCACCACTGCGTTTTGAATATCCGTCCGCACCACGTCAGGCCTTCGTCAAATCCTGAACCTTACAAAAATGTATAGTTCCGGAAACCTTTCTGAAAATCTTCCCGGGTAAAGTGACCACATCGACAGATATATTTCCCTGTCTCGTTAACCCCTGTTATGAGGAATCCACTGTGAAAAAGTCAAATCTTGTTACATCTGCTGCACAGTCTGCCATCATCGGTATGAGCACCATGCTGGCTACAGGGTCAGCTAAAGCAGGTGATGCACCAACATCCCTCAGCGACGATGCGCTGTCTCTGCTTAAGGCTGTAGAGATTGCCAGAAAACACACTGGCGCAGAGCCACTTGAAGCAGAGCGTGAAGTAGAGATGGGGCAGGCAGTGTATGAGATTAAACTGGCAAACAAAAATGGTGAAGAGATTGAAACCATTATTCATGCGCAAACCGGTGAAGTTATTCTGAGCAAACAGCGTACCGGCCACGATAATGACCAGGTGGAAAATGCCCTGTGTGCATCAGGCATCAGCAATGGCAGATACCTTTCCCTGAAAGAGGCAGTCAAACAGTCAGAGTCTGAATTTGGGGGCAAGGCATGGCACGTTGAGATGGAAGACGACCACAATAAAGTGTCTTATGAAATTGAATTGTTGAACTCTCGCGGTCAGAACATTGAAACCAGAATTGATGCCATCAGGCCTGTCAGCAAATCTTGATACAAGACCATAAAAACCGGGACAATGATGTCTCCGGCCCAGCCAATGAAGAGCACAACAACAACCCAATCGCTGCGGCCTGAGCCCCAGCGATATTAATGAGAGCACGATCATGCGGGTATTACTGGTAGAGGATGATGTAAGCCTCAGCAGTTTTATTGAAAAAGGGCTTCGTGAGGCCGGCCATCAGGTTGAGCTGGTGGATAATGGCAAGCACGCCCTGACACTCTGCATGACAGAGCAAGTTGTAGAAACTCACATCAGCCGTTTGCGAAACAAGCTGGAAAAACCCTTTGGTGACAGGCTGATTCAAACCGTTCGGGGTGCAGGCTACAAACTGGAACACAAAGCGCTGGAACAATCGGGTAAGGGCTGGTCTTTCTCCGGCCCTCCCCACAGCACCCGGCATGCGGGTCCGCACCGGGCGGTTCAACGATGATGGTGAAACCTGACCCATAAGTCTTTCAATGAAACAAGCCCAACTTTCGCGAGGTAACTGTTATTCAGTGCCTGCTGTACCGCATAGGTTTTACTCAGACGGTAATACCCTTTGCTGCTGGCTGCGATCTTGGCAGCGTTCACTTTATCAACGCCTAACCTGACCAGATTTTTAAAACGGGTTTTCGGCTTGCGCCATTGCTTCAGAAAGCAGCAACGGATTCGCCGACGTATCCATTGATCCAGCAGGGGAATTGGTCGGT
>NZ_JBLYNV010000083.1:0-18165 GCF_049310165.1 Endozoicomonas sp. ALE010
GCCGGAACAGGCATTCCAGCTGATTGGTCTGCCAGCTGGCAAGCGGTTCACCGGCGGCACTGCGTCCTGCCGTGGCCCGGCTGATGGTCAGTGCATGGGGAGTATTCACCTGCCAGACAAAATGCCAGTCTGCCCCGTAGCAACCCTCGCCCGCTGTCGCCATGCCTGCCTTTGGCTGACTGAATTCCGTGATGGTGATGGCGTGGCCAAGCCGCGCCGCCAGCTGGATATAAAAAGTACGGGACTGGTCGCCCACTTCCGCCAGCTTCTCCACCAGTGCTGAACGACGCTGTTCCTGTGTTTCAGAAAGTGAACGGCACTCTTCCGGCAGGCCCGCCGCCTGCTCCCATTCGGGCAACAGCTCCGTGGTGTATTGCGGCAACGCATTACGGATCAGCTCGTCTGACCGGTGATCCACCCGGGCAAAGGTTTCTGCCAGCCCTTCCACCAGGTCATTGAGGGTACTGTCCTGTTCGGTATTCCAGGCAAGGCCACGGGGTAGCAGCTGCCGCAGCTGTTCGGCATAACGGGTCAGGCAGTCTGCCATGTCACACCTCCGTAAGTCGCCATGGCACCTTCGGCAGGGCGGATATCATCCACCGGGCTGACCAGGTCATGGTCAGTTTCACCACTGGCCACCGAAATCGCTTCACGCACCAGGCTGATCGGTACGACTCCCTGACCATTGCCGTCTTCCGGTTTGGCCTCCCGGTAGAACAGGTCTTTCAGCTCTGCCTCAATGGTGGAACGAACTTCAGGTGTGTCCGGCTTCAGATTGGTGATGGTAATGGTTTGCGGATGGGCAACAGGCGCATAAACGTATCGTTCTTTCATGGCCACCGGGCGCACAGCATCAATACGCTCCGTGACTGCAGTCACCAGGTCAGCGTCAGGTATCGGGTTATTCATATCACTGGCGGTGAATGTCAGGGAGACTGTACCCAGCCCCATCTTGTTGGGGTAGCACCAGGCCCGATCCACCCCGGGCACTTCCCGCGCCCAGCGGACATAATCGTCACCATTGCCGCCCCGTGCCGGTTTGCGGATTCTCAGCAGTAACCGGTCTCTCAGACTGTCGTCGTTTTCCGCTTCGACACCTCCGGTAATGCCACCACTGTTGACGGTGGCGTCGGCCTGTATGCCTTCAATGGGTGATGGCATCTGCAGCAATACTGCCGCTTCCGTATTGCCAGCCTGACCGGCATTCACGGCTTCTATATCTGCAATGGCAGTACCACTGGCCAGCGTAACGCCGGTGACGACCCGAAACGGCTCCCCGTCACTGCGGGTTAACAGGGTACCCGTGGGCACCGCTGCCCCCGGATTACCGGTAAACGTCGCCTGCCCTTTGGCAATCACCGCCTCACGGGGCAGGATATTCCAGACCACACACCAGAGCCGCAGGTATTGATCCGTTGCCGTGGCAGGATTGATCTGTCTGGCCAGGTAATCGAGGTAGCCATAAAGGCCATGAACCGCACCGGCCAGGGAGGTGGCCAGTTTGCTTTTAACGGAACGACGAAAAGCAGCGCCGCCCATCCGGCTGTCCAGATCGGCGGTGATGCGGTCGGCAATGTCTTTCAGGGATGGTCGTAAAAATGGCATGAATCAGTTCCGGCTGGACTGGGCGCCCCAGGGGGCCTGATACTGGTATCTTAAAGGAGGCTTCCGGGGCCTTTGTATGGTCACGCTGATTAACAGGGCGTCAGGACGGTGCACTTCTGTGGCCACGCTGACACTTTCTGCCACGCCGTCTTTCACCAGCCAGGCCAATGCCTGTTCACAGTATCGCCGTGCCTGGCTGACGACAGCCGCAGTCAGTTTTTCCCGCTGGAGCAGCCAGAGCAGAGAGCCGGTTTCATCGCCGGGCTCGGCATTCAGGGCATCGCCCCACCATCCCCGTCGGTCAAAACCTTCCGATACGCTCATATCGTCCGGCAGGCGTTTATCGGTAAACAGGCTGACAATGATCTGGGTCTCCAGCCCGTCATCGGTCATCAGGTCACCGGCCAGCACCTCCAGATCGGCACCACCGCCGGACATCACCAGTCGTAAATCACTCATTGGGGGGCTCCTGTAGTGCCGCCGCTATCGCCTGAATGTTTGTGTCCTTTCAGGCTGATACCGGCAGCACGGATATCTTCCGTGGCGGTTAACTGGCCATTTATGGCCAGATTGCCATTCCATGTTGTCTTGGGCGCATCGACGGTCAGGGCCGTTACGGCCTTGATAGAAAGGCCATCCCTGGCCAGATGTATCCGGTTGCCCAGGTCATCATAGAGCGCCACTTCTCCGGCTTTCAGTTGCTTCAACCGGTAGCGGACATCATCCACGGCAATCACCAGCCCATGGTCCCGGTTACCGCCATGGAACAACACTACTGCTTCTGCTCCCGGTTTGGGATGACTGGTAAAACCGTACTCCTGAAGCCGTTCAACCGGTTCTTTTAATTCACCGGGCAGTATCCCCAGTTGCAGGGTTTGCAGTTGGCTACCGTCGTTTATGGTATGGATCACCGCCCGACCAATCATCAACTGCAGGCGATGTTTTAACGGGGCCAGGGCTCTGGCCAGCTGTTGTCGAAACTCCATCAGTCACTCCTGTCCGGCTGCAGTTCATAAGCATCGGCCCGGACCAGTTCCAGATCGGTAAAACGGGCTGAACGACTGCCGGTATAGGTGCAGCCAATCACCAGAAGGGTTTCATCAATGCCGTGCCAGCCAGAACGCACCGGCACATTCACCCAGGGTCGCCAGAGCTCACCTTTAATGCCAGTCCAGCCTTTTACCCGTACCAGAAGACGCCAGCCACGGGCAGCGGCTACAGCAGCCTGCCATTGGGCGCGGCGCTGACACTGGGCATTGTCTACGGAGGATTCTGACAACAGGGTAAACGGTCGGTGTCTTTTGATCTGGCGGTCTCTCGCCTCTCCGGCAATGGCGCAGCGCTGGGCCGGTGCCAGCTCATCACTCATGCCTGCCAGCTGCCCCAGTGCCTGGTAATGGGAGAAACGCTGAGTGCGATCAACCCGCAGTTCTGATGAGACTATGTTTTCCCCTTCCACCAAAGCGGTTTGGGAACGAACCGCAGAACGGCCTCGAGTTACCTGCAGCTGTCCCAGACCATTACTGAAGATCAATACCGCACAGGTTCTACCCAACCGGTCCAGCGCTTCTGATCCGGTCTCACCGGGGAACAGGTCAAACCACCGCACCGGTTGCAGGGGCAGCTGACTGGTAGCGGTAACCCCAAAAGGCTGGCCGATGGCGTTGATAATGGCCAGCAGGTTCGAGTTACGAAACTGGGCCGGTTCCACCGTGCAGGCCGAAAGATCAGCAGCCCGATCCCAGCCCTGCAACTGTCGTGATTGCTGATCAGTGTCGTTTACGCTGTGAAGTTTGTCGAGATAGCCATTCACCAGGGGGCGCTCTCCCAGGCTCAAAGCACAGGGTTGATCCGTGCCCATCATGCCCTGCCACTGGCTGCCCACATTCAGGCTGAAGGCACCGGCCAGAAATTCCACACCGGTACGAATGGTGACCGACTCCCAGCCGGTCCAGATCTTGCCGCCCACGGTTAGCCGGATATCCTCAGCCATGGGTCAGCACCTCCAGGGGTTGGCCACCGGGCAGAAAGCCAGGGTGTGCAACCCCATTGCGACGGGCGATATCTTCTCCCCGGTCAGGATCCCGATAGAGTTCATAAGCGGTGACCAGAGCCGGTTGCGTGGCTGATGCCGTGTATTCCCCGACACTTGGCAGAGTCTGATCCGGCAACGTCTGGTACAGCCCCTGCCGTAATGCCTGCAGCTGGTCAAACAGGTTATCACTGAGGGTGTTACCGGCAATATCGTCCAGTGCATCCAGCAGTGTGTCACGGGTGGCCTCAGCCTGATTGACCGAGTCAAACCGGGCATCCACGGCCAACCGCGCTGAGGTAATCAGGGCCGCTTCACGGGTGAGGGCTTCGGTGGCCAGCCGGTTGGTCTGCTGTTGCTGGCGGGATGCGGTGATGGGGTTGACAGAACTGGCACCACTGTCGTAATTCAGCAGGCTGCCCAGGGCAGCAAGCCCCTCCAGGGGGTTACCCAGTGTGGTCAGGCTGCGGACGTTGATCATCAGGCCAGTGGCCGCATTAACACTGTTGTTTAACTGGCTGATTACCGGGCTGCTGTACGAACCTGCACCACCTAACCGGGCACTGACCTGGTTAATCTGGTCGGTGACGCTGGCCAACTGTTCCAGGGCATCCCGGGCAACAAAATCCGGTTTTTCTTCAATGGAAAAGGTGTCGGCATAGGCTTCGATACTGGCCGCTTCTGCCTGATCCGCCAGCTGGCTGATGGTGCTGGCCCGATCCGTCCAGGCCCTTGGCAGAACGGTGTCGCCCTTTTCCGTAAAGGTCAGGGAGAACCGGGCCATACCACCCTCGTCAGCTGACTCCCTTAATTGCCAGCTGTCGCAGATCACCTGCAGCACCCCCAGGTAGGGGTGCACCAGTTCACCGGGGCCTGCCTGGTCCAGGGCAGCTAACAGGGCATCCCGCATCCACTGGTAATCCAGACCCACCACATAGGCCTCTACCGAGTACCGTCGGGTTTTACGACCGGTGTCTTCGGTATTGGCGTCTTCCTGGTCGACCGAGTCCTGACTGTCGGTATTACGGCCACCGCTGGCATCGTGGGTGCGGGTATGAAAGGGAACGCCCCGGAAGCTGGCCTGTTGATAGTGTTCGCGCCAGGTCATAACGACTCCTTACCAGCTCATGGCGTAATCAAGGGAAGTATCGAGATCGGTACCCCGGTCAGTCCGGGTCTTCACCTGGGTTCCCCGGGGAACATTGGCAAAGTCCACAGTAACGGCAGCACGGTTATGGACATCAACACTCTGCTGCCTGGCGGCCTGCTGACGCACCGCTGCCGCTGAACGGGCATCACCGGCTGAGGGTGTGGCCGTGGTGGACTCAGCAGCGGTACTGTCAATGCTCCAGCCCAGTTTGCGGGTGATCCAGGCGGGCAGCAGGTTGGCCAGTTTGGTTTTGATGCTGTCGAGAATGTCAAAGCCGGTCAGCACTTTTATTAAGTGATTAGCGGCTCGAACCATACCGAGAAAAGGATTGTACTTGTCAATAAATGCCCAAAGTGCTTTGAATACTTTTCTCACTATTTCAAATCGCTGATAAAGCTCAACGCCTGCATATACCAATCCAGCGATGGCGGTTGTAATCAACCCGAAAGGCGTTAACAGCATGGCAGCGCCTAACGTTTTAAAGGCCAGCAACAGCGCTCCCATCGCAATAATCAGCTTGCCACCGATCAGCACCGCAAGGGCAGTCAGTACAACCTTAACGCCACCAAAGCGTTCAACCAGAGCAGAACCGAAATCAATAATTTGCTGCAGATGCTGTTTTAACTGCTGAAATCCGCTGTAGAGCTCTTTGACCGCATCACGGGTTTTATAAAACGCGGAGACCAGTGTTCTACCCAGTTCTTCAGCTCGCCGTTTTAACTCTCCGGTTTCGGACATCTGGTTCAGGCGATCCAGAAGTCCACCCAGTTTCTCTTTCAATAACTCAAACGGGCCTGACTCCATGACCAGCCGCTGGAATCGGCTCCATTGATCCAACAGGTTGCTGATCATTCCCTGCCAGGTGCCGGAAAGGTCTTTCATGGCTCCGCCATACTTATCGTTCCAGATCATCTGCAAGGTGCTCTGGATCATCTCACGATTACCCTTTTGTACCGCCTTGCGCATGGTTTTACCGGCACTGTTGGTGTATTCATAAACGATCTTGTTGCCCGATGATGCCGCCTTGATTCCAAACTCCTTCAGTCGTTCATTCTCACCGGTCACTGCATCGGCAATGGCTTCAACCGCCTGCATCATGTCTTTGCCCATGGCAGCCGAGGTATCACCAAGGGTCCGAAGCAGATCGCCATTGATCGGGTCCATGCCGTAAGCACGGAGCTTTACAAAAGCATCAGTGACCTGTTCCAGTTCGTAAGGGGTTTTGGCGGCAAAGTCTTCAATCCATGCCATTGATTTTTTCCCGGCCTCTTTACTGCCCTCCAACCGGGAAAGAATGGTCTCAAACTTTTCAAACTGGGCAGCGGTATCCACAAAGGACTTGCCCACGGCCAAACCACCGGCACCGGCCAGGCCACCCAGCACGCCCATTTTGGTGATAACGCCCCCCAACTCCTTGCCCACTTTGCCCACACTGCGACCGATACCGGCAAAGGCCGTGCCCATCCGATGCAGGCCAGCTTCACGGCCCAGACCCCGCAGGGAACGTTGCAGACGGCCCACTGGCCGTTGCAGCTGTTCGAACCGTCGGTTAATCCGGCGCATGGGTTGCGCCAGCCGGTCCAGGGCGCTGATCTCAATTCTCAGGTTGGGGTTATTGCGCGACATCAGGAGGGCTCCCGGGCTTCAATCCATTGCCGGGCCTGATGAATCCAGAATTCCAGATCCTGGTCATCCATGGCCCAGAGTTCAGAGGGGGGAAAGTGGAAGGTACCGGCGATTATTCCGAACCAGTCGGCCCAGTCACATCGCCAGCGGGCAAAAAACCGCTGATCACCTCCGCCACTGCCATCACATCTTCAATATCCAGCTCGTCCATCACCAGCGACGACTGACCGGCAATGCGACCGGCCAGCAGCAGAATGTCGTCCATGCCAATCTCGTTCCCCAGCCGTATGCCTTTCATGTGCTTGGCCTTGGGGCGCTGGAAGGTCAGCTCGGTAACATGGGTTTCTCCCACCACGACCGGATGCTTCAGGGTGTAGGCGACTGCCGTCATCAGCTGATCTCCTCTGCCCGCAGGCCTTCAATGCGCAGGGGGATCTCCCCCTCTTCGGAATTGCCGGTTCCTTCACCGGCATACCAGCCCTCGCTGAGGACCACGCTTTTGCCATTGGCCAGACGCAGCACGGCGGTAATGTTCACCGAGTTCACCAGCTGTTTCAGGTCGAGGTTGACGTTGTCGGTAATGGCACCCTCGATGTAAGCCACTTGGGGCGTCTCCTTATAGCCGTGTACCTTGTCGGCCCCCACCAGGGCTTCCCGCTGGGGATGCCCGAGGTTATAGCTGAAGGCCCCTTTGGCATCCATGCGGCTGCCGTCCACCGTCACTTCGATGATGCCGCCCTTTCTCATTTGACTCATGGGTTTTCTTCTCCCTGTGGCTCAGCCGTCAGACCCGGAACTGGATCTGGGCGGCATTGATACGCAGCTGGTTGATCAGATCCGGTGGCAACAGCCAGTTCAGCCGGTTCGGGTCCTGTGGGTCCCGCTCCACCACCAGGTCCCGCTTGAACTGGTCCAGCTCTTCAACCAGACCGAGGTTCTGCCACTGCATAAACTTGGCGATGGCTTCGGCCTTGCCCAGCGAGGGCGTCATAATGGCCTGTCCGGACGGTACCTGGACACTGTCGCCCGCCAGCTTGTGCCGTGGGTACTTGTTGGTGATGTAGGTACGGAAATCAAACCGCAGGTAACTCAGAGTCAGCAGCGTATTCACATCCCGATAGCTGGGGTCCGGTGCCCCCTGGGCATTCAGGTTGTAGGTGGTGACCAGTCGCTCAACCAGCACCTCACCACCGGGGCTCACGGTAAATGTACTGATGCCGTCGTTCAGCAGCAGGTTGCGTTCCTGCCGGGTAAAACGGTCTTCCGGCCAGGGTGCCAGCACGCCCACCATGGGCAGGGTCTGAAACGGTCTGGCCGGGTCAATCTGACCATGGAGCGCCACCACTGCCGCCTGGGCTGCGGCACACTGCCAGGGCAACGTGGGCACACCGGAAAAACCACCGATGCTGACATGCTCAGAGTTGCGGGAATCCCCCAGCGTACCGAGCTCTGCGTGTGAACCTTTGGCACCGGCAAACGCCAGCCCGTCCAGCTGCCGTTCCGGTCCCCAGCGGGAGGCCAGTTCGCTTTCCAGTGCCGTCAGGTTGGCACCATCGGTGTACGGCATGGCGATGATGTGATAGGCCTCATCGCCCATAGCGGCAATGGCTGGGCTGATGTCCGGGTTGCCGGTACCGTTCGACAGTCGGGCCTGCCGTGGGGCACTGACCCCTTCCGGGAATCGCTCCCCGGTGTAGTAGTTGCAGCGCACATCAATACCGTTGCCCGCTTCGCCCTTGTGCCGTGCCCTCAGGGTCACCTTGGCAGCCGACGCCGTAGCGGTGACCGCCAGCTCACCATCGGCATTGATGGCCGCAGCCACCGCCGTTGCAATGGCGGTGCTGTTCTCCCCTACGGTGACACCGGCACGTACACGACGACCACCGATCATCAGGTTAAAAGTGCCAGACTGGGTAGCCGTGCCGGTAATGGTCAGATCCAGTGTCGCCTGTACACCGGCCTGAAGATCATCCCGGGCAATCACCCAGAGCTCAGTCACCCGGTTATTGGCCAGAAACGCCTGCACCTGCTGATGGATCATGGAGCCACGGCCAAAGTATTCCGCTGCCTGCTCCTCACTGGTCACCCGGGTCGGCACATCCGCTGCCACGGTGCCGGATGCCAGACGCTGACCCAGTACCAGTGCCCGGTAATTCTGGATGGCCGGGCCCTGGTTGGCATGGGAGTTATCAAACTCCACAAAGACAAACGGCGTCAGCTGGCCGTTGGGAATCTGGTTAAAGCTGATGCTCATTTCGCCTTCGCTCCCTGCTGTTCGGTTGGGTTCTCGACCAGCACCACGTCACCGGCTTTCAGCCGACGCAGCCAGTAGCTATTGTGTGGTACCTGTTCGCCTTCAGGCCGAAGATGATGACCCGCCGGGGTACGCACCTGCAGGCCCTTTCTGGGTTTGATATGCAGCGTCATGGCTGGTCACTCCCCGGTAGGTTGATGGATTGTTCAGTGCTTTCACCGCTGCCGGTATTAATAGTCACCCCGGCACTGTTCCAGTAGGGCCAGCTGTCCGGGTTGGGACTGGCATCGGTGTAGTAGTGCAGTTCAAAACTCAGTTCACAGGCACCAATGCAGTGCTCACCCTCTTCGCTGAACTGGATATTGGTGCTGTTGAGAAAACCGTCTGCCACGGTCTGGCCAAAGCTGACATCGGCAAACACGGCCTGTTCCACCTGAAAGGCCAGGCGATCCAGCAGGTCATCCAGTCCGTTCCGGCTTTCTGCCCGGATGTCCACAACGCAGGTCAACCGTCGTTTGTCCTGTCGGGGCGCGGTCTGCTCTGCATAGCCGGTATCACAGCTTTCGGTGGTGGTGTACACCAGCAGACAGGGCAGGTCGTCCCGCCTCAGGGTACGCTGACGGTTGACAAACACCCGGTCACCGGCGTCTGTTTTGCCTTTCAGCTGGGTAGCTATCGCTGCCCGTATGGTTTGCCGATGGTGTTTCATGGTCAGTAATCCCGCTTCAGCATCAGTTCCGCCAGGCCTTCCCCATCGGGCCGGATCTCGTCTATCCGGTAGCTGAGGCCACGGAGTTGTACCCGGTCTTCCGGTTCCGGTGGCTGGCTGAAGTCATTGAGCCGAACAGCAATCTTGGGCTCAGCAGACGCCACCGGGGCACCACTGACCGGGTCCGCTTCCAGGTATTCACCAAAAAAGATCACCCGGGTGGTCACGCCCGCCACCGTGGCCGACTCCGCCAGGGGACTGGCCAGAATCGCCCGGTGCATGCCGTTGGCCAGCTGCCCGAAATCCATGATCAGACGGTACCGTTCAGACGAACACGTACCACCGCCGCCCCGTTACCGGCCGCTTCACTGGCGCAGCCGATCAGGGTGTTGCCCGATGCGGTTTTGCTCACCGCCGAACCGGTCCAGTACACCTTGGCCCCCTGGGTAATGTCGTCTGCCACGGTTTTGGGCAGTTCATATACACCACAGGTGTCTTTTTCAAAGGCCTCGCCGGTGGCTGCGTCGGTCATTGCCACGCCAAACAACGCCCCGGTTAACACGCCCTGACCACTGGTGATGGCACCGGTGGCGATGACGGTGATCAACCGTCCTTCCTGTATCTTGTTTCCCGCCATGTTCCTGTCCTCTGGAGGATCTATGCAACAGATAACGGGGTTGCCCCCGTTATCCTGCCCTTAGCCTTTCTGCTTGTAGAAGCCGCGCCAGTCGATAAAGGCGGCCGCGACATCAAGGCGTGCCTTGAACTTGATGCCATCCACATCAAAGCCCGCCTCTTCTTCCAACACCAGCCCTTCATCGCCGGAGAGATAGGCCAGTTCGATCGTATCGATCTGGTCAGGGCCGCAACCGAGGAACCAGTCCTTGGCATTGCCGCCGTTCTCTTCCAGACGGGGCTCAGCGATCAGCTGCAGACGCCCGGCAAAGGGGTTGATGTCTTCGTTTTTGGTGGCTGCCAGGTTCTGGCTGATAAACTGCTCGCCTTCGGTTTCCCGGCTGGACGGGACAATCATGTATTCCGGCATGACCGAGATCAGACGACCATCAACGCCTTTCTGCTTGCGCATGGCAGTACGGCCAGCACCAATGGAGGCAATGGTAATGCCCGTGGCCGAGCTGTTGTAGTTGAGGTGGTCGCCATGGAAGATGGTTTTCCCATCTGCCATCTTCTGATTCTGCGTGAACAGTCCCCAGACCAGATCGGACTCCAGATCCGCAGCGGAACGGCCATACATTCGGGCCAGGCGCATAAACGCTTCCAGGTCGTCATTGATAATGGCCTGACGGGTGATCGGGATGATCTTGCCGTAGGTTTCCAGACGGTAGCTTTCCGCCTCTTCACCCAGCTTGCCGTACTTGAACTCGCCGTTTTCGTTCACCTTCTCCAGGTTGGGGGCATCCCCGAGGCGGGTACGCTGCACCGGCTTGAAGTCGTTCAGGCTGACCTGGCGCACCAGTGGGCGGAAGGTCTGCGGGCTGCCAGCATAACTGTCCTGCAGGGTCTTGTTGGTGACATTGGCCAGGATCAGCTTGAAGTCACTGGTGGACATGGCCTGCCTGGCAATTTCCAGGGGGTTCATGCCACGGGTACTGACACCACCGGTTTCCACCGCATCACGGGCCAGATCCAGCAGGCGCAGACCACGGAAATCACGACCGTCGTCGGTTAATTTCACCTTGGACGGGTTGACCCGGTGCATCAGGGCGTTTTCCATGGCGGCACGCTTGGCATCCAGGGTGGCGGTATTGGTGAACGTCACAAAACCACGGCTCTCCTGCTGGTCACCCTGGTCGGCAAACTTGTCGATAATCAGCTTGCGGGCCTCTTCGATCACCGTACCGTTGGTGATCAGCTCATCGGCAAACTCATCACCGAGACGGGCAGCACGCACCGCCTGACGGATATCGGCGACCCGCTGGCGCTCCGCTTTTACGGCAGCATCGGCGGCACTGCGGACCTGGTCCGGGGTGATGGTGTTATCAGGCGACGTTGTCGGTGCAGCGCCGCCCTGGCCCTTGTCGGAACGCTGTCCATCTTGGGACAGATCTTCATTCTCTTCCATTGGAGTTTCCTTTTCAGGGGTGATGGGCGCTGCGGCCCGGGTTACAAATTCACAGGGGTTGCTGTCAATGCTCTGGGAGCGGGTACCGGCCTCATCGTCTGCGCCCACGGGCACAAAAGAGAGTTCATAGGGTTCCCAGTCGATGGCGCGGAGAGTTTTGATCTTGTCATCGTTCTCCGTCACATCTTCAAACTTGAATACGCGGTAGCCGATGGAGACGTTGCAGAGAATGCCGTCGCGGATATCCTGCACCACGCCATTGATCTCCTCCCGCTGGGAGAGCAGCACACGACAACGGCCTTCAGCCCCGTCAGTAGATGCCGTCCCTGGCTGAATCTTGCCGATCACATTGCGCAGTGAATACGTCGCGTGGGAGTCACAGACCGGCGCGTTGTTGTTGAAGCGCCCCATGCGGATATGGGCCGGATCCATGGAGAGCTCTTCGTTAAACTCTTCGTCTTTCCACCAATCGTACCGACGCACCCGGGCACCGGTAGACCAGACCACGTCCAGACTCCGCTCTTCCTCATTCCAGCTGTCCGGCATGGCCCGGGCTTCCAGCTGCATGGGAGGGATATCGCGGGTCTGCTGTGGTTCGGTTACATGATCTTCATCCATTGTGTCCGGCTTCCCGTTGGAAAATTCGCTGGTTCAGACACGATGGTATGCAGGGGGGAAGGGGGTTGGGAGTGGTGGTAGTTCAGGCGGGGGCATTTTTTGTCACAGGAGGGTATTTCTCAGCACAATGTTTTTCTGTTGTGTTCGTACGTTGTCGTTTTTTACAAATTGATATTACCGGACAAGATTAATGATCGCTCCTATAATCAAACGACCAATTATGTATAGAAAAAACCAATTAAAGTTTGCAGGATTAACCTTTTTTGGTTAACATCGTGTACAGGCTGAGTTAAGACAGTTAACCCCTGATACTTTAATCAGCCCGAAGCAGTAGCTTCAATAACGAAAATTTTGGAGAGCAAATATGATCACCCCGTTCGGCAAGGAGGTTCGGAAATACAGAATTGACCACGCCATGACTCTGAAGGAAATGGCTGATGGTGTAGGAGTGTCTTCTGCTTACCTTTCCTCTGTAGAGACAGGGAAAAAAACAATAACAACGGAACTGGTGGACAAAATTATTAAGCTGCTAATGCTCAATCGAGAGGATGTTAAAAAACTAAATCAATCAGTAGACGTATCTAGACTTGAATACAGTGTGAAGGGCTCTGGCTGCAGTGATGATACTAAGGAAATGGTAACCATGTTTGCCCGCAGCTTCTCAGGATTAAGTAAAGAAAAACAGGATGATATTAAGAGGATGCTAAAAAACAAATGAAGATCCAGCGAAAAAAAGGCCGCATGGTGCCTCCACTAAGTGCTAAAAAGATAGAGAAGACGGCTTCCGGGATTCGCAGTGGCCTTGCGGATCCCAAGGAACGCCTCAATGTCGTCCGCTTTATCGAACTGCTGCTCGTCCCAATAATGGGGTTAGAATTCGAAGTGGTAGAAAATCATGAGCTTGGTGGAGACGCTGCTCACACTTACCCAGACAAAAACCTCATGCGCTGCACCCAGAAAGTTTATGATGGCGCCTGTGCAGAAAATCCCCGTGACATTTTTACCCTCGCCCATGAAGTTGGACATTTCTTTCTTCATAAAGGTACTGCCAGTTTCGCCAGAAGCAATGAAGGCAGAGAACATCAAATCTATGAAGACTCCGAATGGCAAGCTGACGAATTTGCCAGTGCGTTCCTTATGCCGCTTGAAGTAGCTTTGGAGTGTAATTCAGAGGATGAACTATGTGAGATGTACGGAGTTTCAAGGTCCGCTGCAGAAGCAAGATTGAGGAATATCAACAAAAGGTATAAGAAAAAGTAAGAGAACGACTTCGAGGTGGCACTCCAAGCCGTTGATACTCAAAAGGTATGAGACTAATGCGGTGAGACTCATATCTCTCAAGCCATAATGCAGGAATTTGGCGATCCCTGCTCGGAATGGTAGACCTGATCGGCAATCGGGTCAATCCCCCCGTTCGATTATGTCTTGAGTTTTCTGGCCGCCGCTCAATAGAAGGAATCCGCTCATGCGTGATGACGACTATGAAGTGGTGTATTGCACCAGCTACTTTAACAAGAAAGCTGGAAAACGCATTTACGCCCATCAATACGGGCTCAAGGCTTTCTGCTTTAAGTTCCCGAAAAAACGGAAGAAGTAATTCTTCCAACCTGCAATAGGGTGGCTGCTAGCCCCACCCTATTGCTCTTAATTACAGCCATATATTTATCGGCTGAAAATATTAAAGCAGGAGCTGAAAGTGAAAGTTAAAAACATCAACGGAACCAGTGACAATACTTGCGAATGCAGAAGCTGGCTACATCACTGGCAGAGATTCAGTGGTCAATCATCTATCTATTGTTCTGTAAAGAATTGCCTCTCTTATGCGGAGGTAGGTGCCCATGTACAGAAAGGTGGATTAATGATTGATAATAGCTGGTACATTGTCCCTATGTGTAAATCACATAATAACATGCATGGGCAAGTTCTTGAGATTGGGGATGCCTATAATCTGGTATCAGCCAATGCCAGAGAAACCTGTGGCTAATCACTGTCGTTAGGTTCTGCCTGCAACGTCCCCCCGCGAGCGGTTTTCCGGGGGTCCGTATCCAACACAATCCCCATCTTATCCAACCGCTGCAGATCACCCTGATACTCTTCAAAAAATTTCACCGGATCATAACCCAGACGACGGACGCCTTCCGACTGGGTCATCAGGCCGTCACGGATATACTCCCGGATTGCCTTGCCCTCTTTCTCCATATCCAGGGCAGGCACCGCCGGTGGCGTCCATTCGGCAGTGACCGGTTCGTACTCACCAATCAGCCGGGCCGCTTCATCAAACCAGCCATAAACCTGCTCACAGAATCCGGGAATCAGCATATTCCACTGCCAGTGCTCCACATTGGCCACAAACTCCAATCGACCCATTCGGGCACTGGAAAAGTTAACCTGGGAGTAATCACCGGTCAGCTGTTCGGCGGTGATACCAAACGACATGGCAATTTCACGCAACAGGGTGCGGGTATAGTCGGTGCCATTGTCCGCATCGGGCGGTGTCACGGTGGTGATGTCGTTATGCCCTACATACTCCACCATACCCGGCTCGATCGAGTCTACCGGCAGCGTCGGGTCACCGTTGTTTTTCTTGGGCAATGAGACACTGTTGGCATCGGTCCCCTTCACCAGCACGGCAAAACAGCTGGCAATTTTCTGTTGCATCAGCTTGGCATCCTGCAGTTCATCAAAATCCCGAAGCCGGAGCATGGCGGCAGCAAGCCAGGGCACACCATGAATCTGTTCCGGTCGATCCGAGTCGAACACATGGAGAATTTCCGAGGCATCCACCCGACGGGACTGGGCGTTATAACGGCGGAAGTGGTGATAGTCACCGGGGTGCTGATCGAACAACCAGTAAGCCACCAGTTGACCAATGGCATTGAACTCTTTGCCCTGGACGATCTTGTGACCGTTATCCAGCGTCTGGGTTTTGCCGGTATCAATCCAGTCCGGTTCCAGCACCTGAAGCTGCAGGGGAACGGCCAGGTTATCGCTGGCCCGACGTCGACGACGACGGATCAGTACCGAACCGGACTCAAAAATGGTGTTCATGGCCAGTGCCTGCAATGCGTAGATATTTCTCTGGCCATCGGCGTCTATCTGGGTGGACTCGGCCCAGCTGCGCCACAGCTTCTGGCGCTTTTTCAGGGCTTTCTGGTTCTGCCCTTTCAGCTCGGCCACAATGCCATAACGGACCACATTGTTCCGGATTACCCGCTGGGCCTGTCGTGCCCAGGCATTATTCCGCAACAGGTCCCGACTGCGGAACATCAGTGTCTGAAAGTCTTTGCCAATTTCGCTATTGGCAGAACTGCCATGGGCGACCCAGCCCTCCGTCCGGCGTCCTTTGGCCGCCCCTTCATACCGGCGCTTGAACACATTGGCCGCGCTCATGGCCTGCAGCCGTCGCATGTAAAAACGGGGAGCGACGTTGATCAGTAACCGCTCATAAAGTCCCATCTCCTCACCCGTTTTTCTGGCCATTATTGTAATCCCTTGCTGAATGAAACCACCCTGGCGTGCTGGGGTTTCTCAATATCCCGGCGCATCATGTCCCGGATCCGCATCATTTCGGTCAGGCTGCGATAGCGAACCTTCTTGTCGCCATACTCCACCTCCAGGGTACCCATTGCGATGGCGTCTTCCAGTGCGGTGAGTTGCTGTTGTGTAAAGGCCATTAGCGTTTAATCCATCTTCCTTTGCGGGTACGTTGCTGTTCTGCCACTGGTGCCGGGGCAGCAGACGACGGTGTAGAGAGTTGTCCCAGCGCCTGTTCCAGCTCCCGCCAGTGCTCTTCCTCAAACCGGTCGATACCCACGGCGGCAGCGGCAGCACGGTTATAGACCCGGCAGTCCAGGGCTTCATTGCGCTCCCGGAACTTCTCCCAGCCGTATTGCATCCCCCGCTTGGTCTGCTTTTCCACCAGGTGCTCGGCAGTCAGCATCTTGAAATAGTCTTCGTTGTATTGGGGAAAGCGGCAATAGCCAGCGGGCGGCTGTAATGACGAATCATGGTCTTTTGTGAAATCCAGCTGCAGCCAGGAGTACAGTTCTGTCTTGGCAGCATCGGTGCCAATGCCCCAGAGCTGCACCCCTTTCTGCACATGCTGGCCTTCAAAATTGAGATCCACATAGGATGGACGACAGAGGATAGGATAAGGGCCCGGGGGCATTCCCTTGATCGCCATCACCAGTCCCGGATGTTTACGCACCCAGTTGTAAACCACCTGGGCGTTGTAGCCGGTGTCAATGGCAAAACGCAGCAGGGACATTTCCACACCGTTCGCGTGTTTCCAGGTGCCGTTGACCAACCGGCTCAGCTGGTCCTGTACTTCCTGAGTTTCAATGCCTCCCTCGATCACGATGTAATCCACAGACCATGATCGTTTACCCCGCCCCCAGCTGACAATCTCGATCTCAATCCGGTTTTTCTGGATATCCGCCGCGCCGGTCAGGAACAGTCCCCCTTCAGGCACCCTGCCAATGGGGTAATCATCCCGACGCTCATAGAGTCGCTGCCACTCCGGTGCATCGCCTTTCTGCTTCCAGGTCTGGGCCAGCTGGGTATTGATAAAGGTTTTCAACAGCTGGGTATTGCCCTGGGCATTGATCCACTTTTCCGCCAGTTGGGGAATGCTCTCCCAGGGGCTGGCCAGTTTGGAGACATTGAACCCGGCATGACCGGTAAAGGGACGGGTTGCCCGCCAGCTTCCCTGGGTAATGGCCTGCTGTCGCTGGGGTTCAGTCCAGGGGGTTTCACAGTGAGGGCAACGATAGTGAGACTGCTCCGGCAGTTTCTTGCCGTTGTCGTCTTTGGGAATCACCACATTGGCCCAGACCATCTCTTCACGATGACCGCAGGACGGACAGGGCACTTCAAACACCCGCCGATCCGACAGTTTGTATTCCCGGGCTATCCGGCTTTTCCCCTCAATGGTGGGGCTGCAGACATGCACCCGCTTGGCATTCCAGAACACCGCCTGCCGTTCCGCGATCAGGGCGATCGGGTCCCCTTCATCACCGGCAGAGGCCGGGTACTTGTCCACCTCATCACAGAGCACCACCCGCACCGGACGCATGGCAAGATCCCCCGGGGCATTACTGCCGACGATGGATACATGACCACCGGCAAAGGTTTTATGGAGAATCTTATCGCCCCGGATTCGCCCCTTGAGGGTAGGCGAGTCCCGCAGCATGGTACTGAGCCGGTCTTTTGACCAGGCTTCCCCCAGTTTCTCATTGGGCTGCATCACGATCATGGGGGCTGGGTCGAGGTCAATGTGATAGCCGACGATGTTGTTGATCAGCTCGGTTTTCATCAGCTGGGTGCAGCACATCACCGTCACCACTTTCACCGCCGGATCACAATAGGCCTCCATGGGACCACGGCACACCTCCACATTGCCGGTTTTCCACTTGCCCGGCTCGGACGATGACTCCGCCGACAGGTAGCGATAGGTATCGGCCCACTCCACCAGTCCCATATTGGGTGGCGGCTTCAGGTTTTCCCGCCGTGCCCTGCCCAGCAGCTGCCGGGCGAAGTCAATCGCATCGGGATTCAATACTGCCTGGCTCATCGGCGGTCAGCTCCTTTAACGCTTCGGTGACAACTTCCATCAGCAGCTCCTGCACTTCCGTTGGTGAATCCATCAACGCCAGCCGTCGTGAGTATTTGCCAGGAATGGCAATCAGGTTGGCACGGACGAAAGCGTATTCACCGGCCACCAGTTCCACCATGGTGGGTACGTCCAGCTGCTCCTGCCGTTTCCGGGCATTGTCCAGCGCCTTGCCGTCGGCCTGTTCCTTGGCCAGTCGTGCCCGCTCCTGTTCCAGGTCATAGTCACCGGCGGTTTTGTCCGCATCGTAGAGCAAAGGCAAAACGGTCTTGCTCTCGTACAGATGGCTGCGGCCTTCAATCACCGGTTCGATCGTTTCCAGCCGGGCCTTGATGGTTCGGTGGGTTTTGCCTGTCAGCTCATGGAGCTTGTTGGTACTCAACAACGGCATCGTTCCGGCTCCCTGTTATGTTGTTGCCCTTAGAAATTCTCAAAATGTCGTCTTTCACCGGGGTTCGAACTACCCGCGCCAAAAAT
>NZ_JBLYNV010000084.1:0-18161 GCF_049310165.1 Endozoicomonas sp. ALE010
AGTTTCGCTATGGCCCACAGCAGGTTGGCAATTTCCTGAGGTTTAAAGTTGGTTTTCTGTGCGTTCACGAGGAGCAACAGTGCGGCCACGGTCTGTCTGAACCCTGGTGTTTGCTCCTGCCCATTGTCCACCAGTTTCGCCATGGCCCACAGCAGGTTGGCGATATGCTGAGGAATAAATTGGTCTTTCTGTGCGTTTACGTGGGGCAACAGCGCGGCCACGGCCTCGTTGAGTTCAGGTGTTCGCTCCTGCCCGTTGTCCGCCAGTTTCGCCATGGCCCACAGCAGGTTGGCGATATGCTGAGGAATAAATGGGTCTTTTTGTGCGTTCACGAGGGGCAACAGCGCGGTCACCGCCTTGTTGAGTTCTGGTGTCTGCTCCTGCCCGTTGTCCACCAGGTTTGCCATGGCCCATAGCAGGTTGGCGATACCCTGGGTATTAAGCTGGTCTTTCTGTGCGTTCACGTGGGGCAACAGCGCGGCCACGGCCTCTTTGAGCCCTGGTATGTGCTCCTGCCCGTTGTCCACCATTTTCGCCATGGCCCACAGTAGGTTGACGATAGCCTGAGGAATAAATTGGTCTTTCTTTGCATTCATGAGGGGCAACAGCGCGGCCACGGTCTCGTTGAGTTCTGGTGTTTGCTCCTGCCCGTTGTCCACCAGTTTCGCCATGGCCCATAGCAGGTTGGTGATTCCCTGGGCATTAAGTTGGTCTTTCTGTTCATGCACGAGGGGCAACAGCACGGCCACGGCCCCGTTGAGCCCTGGTGTCTGCTCGTGCCCGTTGTCCACCAGTTTCGCCATGGCCCACAACAGGTTGGCAATTTCCTGTGGTTTAAAGTTGGTTTTCTGTGCGTTCACGGGGAGCAACAGTGCTGTCACGGCCTCTTTGAGTTCTGGTGTCTGCTCCTGCCCTTTGTCCACCAGTTTCGCCATGGCCCACAGCAGGTTGGCGATATGCTGAGGAATAAATTGGTTTTTCTGTGCGTTCACGAGGGGCAAGAGCACGGCCACGGCCCCGTTGAGCCCTGGTGTCTGCTCGTGCCCGTTGTCCACCAGTTTCGCCATGGCCCACAGCAGGTTGGCAATTTCCTGTGGTTTAAAGTTATCTTTCTGTGCGTTCACGTCGGGCAATAGCCTGGCCAGGGCCTCATTGAGCCCCGGTGTCCGCTCCTGGCCCTTGTCCACCAGTTTCGCCATGGCCCACAGCAGGTTGGCAATTTCCTGTGGTTTAAAGTTATCTTTCTGTGCGTTCACGTCGGGCAATAGCCTGGCCAGGGCCTCATTGAGCCCCGGTGTCCGCTCCTGGCCCTTGTCCACCAGTTTCGCCATGGCCCACAGCAGGTTGGCGATTCCCTGTGGTTTAAAGTTAGCTTTCTGTCCATTTACGTGGGGTAACAGCGTAGCCACGGCCTCGTTGAACCTTGGTGTTCGCTCCTGCCCGCTGTCTACCAGTTTTGCCATGGCCCACAGCAGGTTGGCGATTCCCTGAGCATCAATATCCCTGGCTTGAGGTTTTTGGTTGCACTTGAATATTATTGCATCAAGTAGCGTTGACAGTAAGGCCGCTTGAGTACGCTTAACACGCTCCTCCATGGGGTTATGAGGGGTAAATACACCCGCTGAAGTCAATGATTGAAGTGTTGTCGTCAGGCTTCGCCAATTCCAGCTCCGGGTTACGGAAAAATTTTGCAGTAAACGTATCAGCTGGCTTTGTTCGGCTCGATTTAATGGTCTTTTAGACGCTGACGTGTATTTTTTAATTGAACTGGCATATTGACCGTGAAGTCTCCCATCATAGCGATCACCAAAACGATAAGATTTAGTCAGCAGGTCAGCCATTATTTCCTGTCTGGTGAGGGTGTTGAAATCTTGAGCAGAGTTTACTGAACGGTACTGTAGATGTTGTGAAGAGCGTGTGAAAGAAGAATGGTAAAACTCATGACGCCTCGGGGCAGTGCGGGAAGGGGGATCCCATTGTCTGACTGTGGCATGTCCATATCGTCCACGCCGTGAAGAAGCGGCCTGGTCACCCGGTTGGTTGTCATCATTGCCTGATCTTGGGTATTGACATCTGATACCAGCAGAACTTCTATCCATAACTATATTTCATTAATTCATGAGAATATAAGAAGCAGACTGCTGCTCTGTTCAGAAGTTCATTTTGTTGGAATGTTGATAAATGCAGGGAGGGAATTACTGGCTGTTTTTTCTCTTCCTCCTGGCTGGTTTGCCGGTTTGTTCTTGTAACTGTTCTTCGGCGGCTAGGTAACCATGATTTGAGGGTTGCCTGCCTTTATCAGCAGTAACGTATGAATCGTCTGCCCACCTTCTTTTAAGTGATACAGAGCCATGCCCCTGTGGCGGGATGCCTATCCTGGTCTTTATTTGATCAATGTATGGTTTCGTTAAATCCTGATTCCAAAGCCTGTTAACCGGAATTTCAATGACCTCAAATCCTGCTTTTTGCAACAGTGCGATTTTCAGCAGAGTCGAACCCTTCCTGGTGTTGAAATCACCACCCACGTAATGAGACGGTCCCTGAACTTCAATCACCAGGTTGTGATCTGGCAGTAGCAGGTCAACCGGTGGTAATGAATTCAGACTCTTTTCTTCTTCAATCCGTAAAGATGGAATGCATGATTGCAGTTGATTGCGGAAGTGGGATTGACGGTTTGAAACGTTTGCATGGTAATGGGGGACGAACGGACACGGTCTCCCAAGCCAACTTGCGGCCTTCGCAATGGTGTGTTGACCCTCTTCATTGTTCGGGGATGTATTTTCCAGGCGAATAAACAGGTCATCGATGTGCTTTTCAAGCCAGTTATTGTTATTGGAGTCCAGAGACAATCTGGCACAGCAAACCATTACTCCCCAGAGAGACATCAATATGTCTTGCTGTGAGAGCTGAGGGTTTTCAATGATTCGGTAAACAAGCGATTCAAACATAGAGGTAACCACGTTCAGCTCAACGATCTCACCCAGTTTCGCCGTGGCCCACAGCAGATTGGCGATTTCCTGTGGTTTAAAGTTAGCTTTCTCCGGGTTCACTTGTGGCAACAGCACGGCCACGGCATCTTTGAGCTGCGGTGTCTGCTCCTGCCCGTTGTCCACCAGTTTCGCCGTGGCCCATAGCAGGTTGGCGATTTCCTGTGGTTTAAAGGTAGCTTTCTGTCCGTTCACGTGGGGCAACAGCGCAGCCACCGCCTCATTGAGCCCCGGTGTCCGCTTCTGCCCGTTGTCCACCAGTTTCGCCATGGCCCACAGCAGGTTGGCGATACTCTGTGGTGTAAAGTTAGCTTTCTGTGCGCTCACGTGGGGTAACAGCGCGGCCACGCTCTCTTTGAGTTCTGGGGTCCGTTCCTGCCCGTTGTCTACCAGTTTCGCCATGGCCCACAGCAGGTTGGCGATATGCTGAGGAATAAATTGGTTTTTTTTTTGCGTTCACGTGGGGCAACAGTGCGGCTACAGCCTTCTTGAGCCCTGGTGTCAACTCATGCCTTTTATCCACCAGTTTCGCCATGGCCCACAGCAGGTTGGCGACACCCTGGGCATCAATATCCCTGGCTGGAGGTTTTTGGTTGCACTTGAATATGATGGCATCAAATAGCGTTGACAGTAAGGCAGCTTGAGTAAGCTTAACACGCTCATCTATGGGGTTATGGAGGGTAAAAGCACCCGCTGAAGTCAAGGAATGAAGTGTTGTCGTCAGGCTTCGCCAATTCCAGCTTGGCGTTGCTGTGAAATTTTGCAGCAAATGCATCAGCTGGCTTTGTTCCGTTCGATTCAACGGTCTTTTAGCAGCTGACGTGTATTTTTTAATTGAACTGGCATAATTACCGTCAAGTCTCCCATCATAGCGATCACCGAAACGGTAAGATTTACTCATAAGGTCATCCATTATTTCCTGTCTGGTGAGAGCATTAAAATCCTGAGCAGGGTTTACTGAACGGTACTGTAGATGTTGAGAAGAGCGCGTGACAGAAGAATGGTAAAATTCATGACGCACCGAGGCAGTGCGGGAGGGGTTATCCCATTGTCTGACTGTGGCATATCCATATCGTCCATGCCTTGAAGAAGACGCCTGGTCATCCGGTAGGTTGTCATCATTGCCTGATCTTGCGTATTGACCACTGATACCAGCAGAGCTTCTATCCATAACTATATTTCATTAATTTATGAAATTAAAAGCAGACTGCTGTTCTGTTCAGAAGTTCATTTTGTTGGAATATTGATAAATGTAAGCAGTTGGAGAAACGCATCTGCTCCTGTTGCCACCAATCCGTTATCTTCCAAACATCCGGGGCGAAATTCAGGGGGAACAGGTCTTCAACGCTGGTAGAACTTTCCTGGAATGTGAAACGGTTCCTGGGTCGAAGGGAGGGGATTACTGGCTGTTTGTTTTCTTCCTCTTTGCAGGTTTGTCGGTTTGCTCTTCTGAATGTTCTTCGGCGGTTAAGTAACCGTGATCTGAGGATTGCCTGTCATCAGCAGTAATGTATGCCGTATCTGCCCACCTTCTTTTAAGTGATACAGAGCCATGCCCCTGTGGCGGGATGCCTATCCTGGTCTTTATTTGATCAATACATCGTTTAATTGAACCTTGGTTCCAAAGCATGTTAGCAGGGATTTCAATGACCTCAAATCCTGATTTTCTCAGCAGTGCGATTTTCAGCAGAGTCGAACCATTCCTGGTTTTGAAATCACCACCCACGTAATGAGAGGGCCCCTGAACTTCAATCACCATGTTGTGATCTGGCAGTAGCAGGTCAACCGGAGGCAGTGAGTTATGACTCTTTTCTTCTTCAATCTGCAAAGAGGGAATGCATGATTGGAGCTGATTGCGGAATTCGGCTTGAGGTTTTGACATGATTGTCTGGTAATGGGGGACGAACGGGCATGATCTCCCAAGCCAACTTGCGGCCATGGCAATAACGGATTGTTCCTCTTCATTGTCTGGGAATGTATTTTTCAGGCGAGTAAACAGGTCATTCATGTGTGTTTCAAGCACGTTATTTTTATTGGCATTGGAGAGTAGAGATTGCCTGGCACAACATACCATTACTCCCCAGAGAGACATCGATATCTCTTGCTTTGAGAGCTGAGGTTTTTTACTGATTCGGTAGACAAGGGATTCAACCGCAGATGTAACCACGTTCAGCTCAACAAAGTCACCCAGTTTCGCCATGGCCCACAGCAGGTTGGCAATACCCTGGGCATTGAATTGGTCTATTTGTGCGTTCATGTGGGGCAGCAGCGCTGCCACAGCCTCGTTGAGCCCTGGTGTCCACGTCTGCCCGCTGTCCACCAGTTTCGCCATGGCCCACAGCAGGTTGGCAATACCCTGGGCATTAAATTGGTCTATTTGTGTGTTCACGTGGGGCAGCAGCGCTGCCACAGCCTCGTTGAGCCCTGGTGTCCACGCCTGCCCGCTGTCCACCAGTTTCGCCATGGCCCACAGCAGGTTGGCAATATGCTGAGGAATAAATTGGTCTTTCTGTACGTTCACCTGGGGCAACAGCGCAACCACAGCCTCGTTGAGCCCTGATGTCTGCTCCTGCACGTTGTCCACCAGTTTCGCCATGGCCCACAGCAGGTTGGCGATATGCTGAGGATTAAATTGTTCTTTCTGTGTGTTCACGTGGGGCAACAGCGCGGCCAAGGTCTCTTGGAGCCCTGGTGTCCGCTCCTGCCCGTTGACAACCAGTTTCGCCATGGCCCACAGCAGGTTGGTTATACCCTGGGCATTAAATTGGTCTTTCTGTGCGTTCACGTGGGGCAACAGCGCAGCCACGGCCTCTTTGAACTCTGGTGTCTGCTTCTGCCCATTGTCCGCCAGTTTCGCCATGGCCCACAGCAGGTTGGCGATATGCTGAGGATTAAATTGGTCTTTCTGTGCGTTCACGTGGGGCAACAGCGCAGCCACGGCCTCTTTGAACTCTGGTGTCTGCTCCTGCCCGTTGTCCGCCAGTTTCGCCATGGCCCACAGCAGGTTGACGATATGCTGCGGAATAAATTGGTTTTTCTGTGCGTTCACGTGGGGCAACAGCGCGGCCACGGCCTCTTTGAGCCCTGGTGTCTGCTCCTGTTCGATGTCCATCAGTTTCGCCATGGTCCACAGCAGGTTGGCGATGCCCTGGGCATTAAATTGGTATCTATGTGCGCTCACGCGGGGCAACAGAGCGGCCACAGCCCCTTTGAGCGCTGGTGACCACTCCTGCCCACTGTCCACCAGTTTCGCCATGGCCCACAGCAGGTTGGCGACTTCCTGTGGATTAAAGTTAGCTTTCTGTGCGTTCACGTGGGGCAACAGCGCGGCCACAGGCTTTTTGAACTCTGGTGTCCGGTCCTGCCCGTTGTCTACCAGTTTCGCCATGGCCCACATCAGGTTGGCTATACCCTGGGCATTAAATTGGCATTTCTGTGCGTTCACGAAGGGTAACAGCGTGGCCACTGCCTCTTTAAACTCCGGTGTCCACTCCCCGTTGTTCACCAGTTTCGCCATGGCCCACAGCAGGTTGGCTATAGCCTGGGCATTAAATTGGCATTTCTGTGCGTTCACGAAGGGTAACAGCGTGGCCACTGCCTCTTTAAGCTCCGGTGTCCACTCCCCGTTGTCCGTCAGTTTCGCCATGGCCCACAGCAGGTTGGCGATTTCCTGTGGTTTAAAGTTAGCTTTCTGTGCGTTTACGTGGGGTAACAGCACGGCCACGGCCTCTTTGAGCTCTGGTGTCCGCTCCAGCCCGTTGTCCACCAGTTTCGCCATGGCCCACAGCAGGTTGGTGATTTCCTGTGGTTTAAAGTTAGCTTTCTGTGCGTTCACGTAGGGTAACAGTGCGGTCACGGCCCCTTTGAGCCCTGTTGTCCATTCCTGCCCGTTGTCCACCAGTTTCGCCATGGCCCACAGCAGGTTGGCAATTTCCTGTGGTTTAAAGTTAGCTTTCTGTGCGTTCACGTTGGGCAACAGGCTGGCCACGGCCTCATTGAGCCCCGGTGTCCGCTCCTGGCCCTTGTCCACCAGTTTCGCCATGGCCCACAGCAGGTTGCTAATGCCCTGAGCATTAAATTGGTCTTTCTGAGCGTTCATGTGGGGCAACAGTGCGGCCACAGCCTCGTTGAGCCCTGGTTTTTGCTCCTGCCCGCTGTCTACCAGTTTCGCCATGGCCCACAGCAGGTTGGCGACACCCTGGGCACCAATATAGCTGGTTTCAATTTTTTGGTTGCACTTGAATATTATTGCATCAACTAGCGTTGACAATAAGGCAACTTGAGTATGCTTAACACGCTCATCTATGGGGGTATGGGGGGTAAAAACACCCGCTGAAGTAAATGAGTGCAGTGTTGTTGTCAGGCTTCGCCAATTCCATTTCCGCGTTGCTGTGAAATTTTGCAGCAAAGGCATCAGCTGGTTTTGTTCCGCTCGATTTAACGGTCTTTTAGCAGCTAACGTGTATTTTTTTATTGAGCTGGCATATTGCCCGTGATTTCTCCCATCATAACGATCACCGAAACGATAAGAGTTACTCAGCAGGCCATCCATTATTTCCTGTCTGGTGAGGCTATTGAAATCTTGAACAGGGTTTACTGAACGGTACTGTAGATGTTGAGAAGAGCGTGTGAAAGAAGAATGGTAAAATTCATTACGTCCCGGGGCATTACGGGAGGGGTTATCCCATTGTCTTACTGTGGCATATCTATATCGTCCACGCCGTGAAGAAGTGGCCTGGCCATCCGGTTGGTTGTAATCATTGCCTGATCTTGCGAATTGACCACTGATACCAGCATAGCTTCTATCCATAACTATATTTCATTAATTCATGAGAATATAAAAAGCAGACTGCTGTTCTGTTCAGAAGTTCATTTGGGGCGAAATTCAGGGACAACAGGTCTTCAACGTTGGTAGAACTTTCCTGGAATGTGAAAACGGTTCCTGGGTCGAAGGGAGAGGATTACTGGCTGGTTGTTTTCTTCCTCTTTCCTGGTCTGCCGGTTTGCTCTTTTGAATGTTCTTCGGCGGTTAAGTAACCATGATCTGAGGGTTGCCTGCCTTTATCAGCAGTAACGTATGCCTCATCTGCCCACCTTCTTTTAAGTGATACAGAGCCATGCCCCTGTGGCGGGAAGCCTATCCTGGTCTTTATTTGATCAATGTATGGTTTCATTAAATCCTGATTGACAAGCATGTTAGCTGGGATTTCAATGACCTCAAATCCTGCTTTTTGCAACAGCGCGATTTTCAGCAGCGTCGAACCCTTCCTGGTGTTGAAATCACCACCCACATAATGAGACGGTCCCTGAACTTCAATCACCATGTTGTGATCTGGCAGTAGCAGGTTAACCGGAGGCAGTGAGTTCAGACTCTTTTCTTCTTCAATCTGCAAAGAGGGAATGCATGATTGGAGTTGATTGCGGAATTCGACTTGAGGTTTTGACATGATTGTCTGGTAATGGGGGACGAACGGGCATGATCTCCCAAGCCAACTTGCGGCCATGGCAATAACGGATTGTTCCTCTTCATTGTCTGGGAATGTATTTTCCAGGCGAGTAAACAGGTCATTCATGTGTGTTTCAAGCACGTTATTTTTATTGGCATTGGAGAGTAGAGATTGCCTGGCACAACATACCATTACTCCCCAGAGAGAGAGCGATATCTCTTGCTTAGGGAGCTGAGGTTTTTTACTGATTCGGTAGACAAGGGATTCAACCGCAGATGTAACCACGTTCAGCTCAACAAAGTCACCCAGTTTCGCCATGGCCCACAGCAGGTTGGCAATACCCTGGGCATTAAATTGGTCTATTTGTGCGTTCACGTGGGGCAGCAGCGCTGCCACAGCCTCGTTGAGCCCTGGTGTCCACTCCTGCCCGCTGTCCACCAGTTTCGCCATGGCCCACAGCAGGTTGGCAATATGCTGAGGAATAAATTGGTCTTTCTGTACGTTCACCTGGGGCAACAGCGCGACCACAGCCTCGTTGAGCCCTGATGTCTGCTCCTGCACGTTGTCCACCAGTTTCGCCGTGGTCCATAGCAGGTTGGCGATTTCCTGTGGTTTAAAGTTAGCTTTCTGTGCGTTCACGTCGGGCAATAGGCTGGCCACGGCCTCATTGAGCCCCGGTGTCCGCTTCTGCCCGTTGTCCAGCAGTTTGGCCATGGCCCACAGCAGGTTGGCGATACCCTGTGGTGTAAAGTTAGCTTTCTGTGCGCTCACTTGGGGCAACAGTGCGGCCACGGCCTCGTTGAGTTCTGGTGTTTTCTCCTGCCCGTTGTCCACCAGTTTCGCCATGGCCCACAGCAGGTTGGCGATGTGCTGAGGAATAAATTGGTTTTTTTTTGCGTTCACGTGGGGCAACAGCGCGGCCACGGCCTCGTTGAGTTCTGGTGTTTGTTCCTGTCCGTTGTCCACCAGTTTTGCCATTGCCCACAGCAGGTTGGCGATATGCTGAGGAATAAATTGGTTTTTTTTTGCGTTCACGTGGGGCAACAGTGTGGCCATAGCCTCTTTGAGCCCTGGTGTTCGCTCCTGCCCCTTGTCCACCAGTTTTGCCATGGCCCACAGCAGGTTGGCGATACCCTGTGGTGTAAAGTTTGCTTTTTGTGCGCTCACGTGGGACAACAGCGCAGCCACCGCCTCGTTGAGCTCTGGTGTTCGCTTTTGCCTGTTGTCCACCAGTTTCGCCATAGCCCACAGCAGGTTGGCGATTTCCTGTGGTTTAAAGTTAGCTTTCTGTGCGTTCACGTGGGGCAGCAACGCGGCCACGGCCATGTTGAGCCCTGGTGTCAATTCATGCCTGTTATCCACCAGTTTCGCCATGGCCCACAGCAGGTTGGTAATGCCTTGGCTATTGAATTGGTCTTTCTGCGCGTTCACGAGGAGCAACAGCGCGGCCACGGCCTCGTTGAGATCTGGTGTTTGCTCCAGCCCGTTGTCCACCAGTTTTGCCATGCTCCATAGCAGGTTGGTAATGTCCTGGGCATTAAATTGGTTTTTCTTTGCGTTCACGAGGGGCAACAGCACGGCCACAGTCCCTTTGAGCCCTGGTGTCTGCTTACGCCCATTGTCCACCAGTTTCGCCATGGCCCACAGCAGGTTGGCGATTTCCTGTGGTTTAAAGTGAGCTTTTTGTATGTTTACGTGAGGCAACAGCGCTGCCACGGTCTCTTTGAGTTCTGGGGTCCGTTCCTGCCCGTTGTCTACCAGTTTCGCCATGGCCCACAGCAGGTTGGTGATTTCCTGTGGTTTAAAGTGAGCTTTCTGTGCGTTCACGTTGGGCAATAGGCTGGCCGAGGCCTCGTTAAACTCTGGTGTTCGCTCCTGCCCGTTGTCCACCAGTTTCGCCATGGCCCACATCAGGTTGGCAATATGCTGAGGAATAAATTGGTCTTTTTGTGCGTTCATGTGGGGCAACAGTGCGGCCACAGCCTCTTTGAGCCCTGGTGTTCGCTCCTGCCCGCTGTCTACCAGTTTTGCCATGGCCCACAGCAGGTTGGAGACACCCTGGGCATCAATATCCCTGGCTGGAGGTTTTTGGTTGCACTTGAATATGATTGCATCAAGTAGCGTTGACAGTAAGGCAGCTTGAGTGCGCTTAACACGCTCATCTATGGGGTTATGGGAGGTAAAAACACCCGCTGAAGTAAATGAGTGCAGTGTTGTCGTCAGGCTTCGCCAATTCCAGCTCCGTGTTACGGAAAAACTTTGCAGTAAACGTATCAGCTGGCTTTGCTCGGCTTGATTTAATGGTCTTTTAGCAGCTGACGTGTATTTTTTAATTGAATTGGCATATAGGCCGTGATCTTTCCCATCATAGTGATCACCGAAACAGTAAGATTTACTCAGCAGGCCAGCCATTATTTCCTGTCTGGTGAGGGTATTGAAATCTTGAGCAGGGTTTACTGAACGGTACTGTAGATGTTGTGAAGAGCGTGTGAAAGAAGAATGGTAAAATTCATTACGCCCCGGGGCAGTGCGGGAGGGGGTATGCCATTGTCTGATTGTGGCATATCTATATCGTCCACGCCGTGAAGAAGTGGCCTGGTCATCCGGTTGGTTGTCATCATTGCCTGATCTTGCGTATTGACCACTGATACCAGCAGAGCTTCTATCCATAACTATATTTCATTAATTCATGAGAATATAAAAAGCAGACTGCTGTTCTGTTCAGAAGTTCATTTTGTTGGAATGTTGATAAATGTAAGCAGTTGGAGAAAGCATCTGCTCCTGATGCCAACCATCCGTTATCTTCAAATCATCAGGGCGAAATTCAGGGGCAACAGGTCTTCAACTCTGGTAGAACTTTCCTGGAATATGAAAACGGTTCCTGGGGCGAAGGGAGGGAATTACTGGTTGTTTTTTCTCTTTCTCTTGGCTGGTTTGCCGGTTTGTTCTTCTAACTGTTTTTCGGCAGTTAAGTCACCGTGATCTGTGAGTTGCCTGCCTTTATCAGCAGTAACGTATGCCGCATCTGCCCACCTTCTTTTAAGTGATACAGAGCCATGCCCCTGTAGCGGGATCCCTGTCCTGGTCTTTATTTGATCAATGTATGGTTTCATTAAATCCTGATTGCCAAGCCTGTAAACCGGAATTTCAATGACCTCAAATCCTGCTTTTTGCAACAGTGCGATTTTCAGCAGAGTCGAACCCTTCCTGGTGTTGAAATCACCACCCACGTAATGAGAGGGCCCCTGAACTTCAATCACCAGGTTGTGATCTGGCAGTAGCAGGTCAACCGGAGGTAATGAATTCAGACTCTTTTCTTCTTCAATCCGCAAAGATGGAATGCATGATTGGAGTAGATGGCGAACCTCGGATTGACGTTTTGACCTGGTAGTCGGGTAATGGGGGACGACCGGGCACGCTCTCCCAAGCCAACTGGCGGCCATGGTAATGATGCGTTGATCCTCTTCATTGTGCAGGAATGTATTTTCCAGACGGGTAAACAGGTCATCCATGTGCTTTTCAAGCCAGTTATTGTTTTTAGAGTTCAGAGACAATCTGGCACAGCAAACCATCACTCCCCAGAGAGAAATCAATAGGTCTTGCTGTGAGAGCTGAGGGTTTTCACTGATTCGGTAAACAAGCGATGCAAACGTAGAGGTCACCACGTTCAGCTCAACGAACTCACCCAGTTTCGCCGGGGCCCACAGCAGATTGGCGATTTCCTTTGGCTTAAAGTTAGCTTTTTGTGTGTTCACGTGGCGCAATAGTGCGGCCACGGCCTCGTTGAGCGTCGATGTCCACTCCCCGCTGTCCACCAGTTTCGCCATGGCCCACAGCAGGTTGGCGATTTCCTGTGGTTTAAAGTTAGCTTTCTCTTTGTTGACCTGTGGCAACAGCGCGGCTATGGCCTCGTTAAACTCTGGTGTTCGCTCCTGCCCGTTGTCCACCAGCTTCGCCATGGCCCACAGCAGGATGGCGATTTCCTGGGCATTAAATTGGTGCTTCCCCGCGTTCAGGTGAGGCAACAGCGCAGCCACGGCTTCGTTAAAGTCTGATGTCCGCTCCTGCCCGCTATTCACCAGTTTCGCCATGGCACACAGCAGGTTGGCGATACCCTGTGGTTTAAAGTTATCTTTCTGTGCGTTCACTTGTGGCAACAGTGCGGCCACGGCCTCTGTAAGCTCTGGAGTCCTATCCTGCCCGTTGTCCAGCAATTTCGCTATCGCCCACAGCAGGTTGGCGATATGCGGAGGAGTAAATTGGTCTTTATGTGCGTTTACGTAGGGCAACAGCGCGGCCACGGCCTTGTTGAGCCCTGGTGTTCGCTCTTGCCCCTTGCTCACCAGTTTTGCCATGGCCCACAGCAGGTAGGCGATATGCTGAGGAATAAATTGGTGTTTTTTTGCGTTCACGTCGGGCAACAGTGTGGCCACAGCCTCTTTGAGCACTGGTGTTCGCTCCTGCCCCTTGTCCACCAGTTTTGCCATGGCCCACAGCAGGTTGGCGATATCCTGTGGTTTAAAGTTACCTTTCTGTGCGTTCACGTGAGGCAATAGAGCGGCCACCGCCTCGTTGAGCTCTGGTGTTCGCTTTTGCCTGTTGTCCACCAGTTTCGCCATAGCCCACAGCAGGTTGGCGATTTCCTGTCGTTTAAAGTTAGCTTTCTGTGCGTTCACGTGGGGCAGCAACGTGGCCACGGCCTTGTTGAGCCCTGGTGTGCGCTCCTGCCCGTGGTCCACCAGTTTTGCCAAGGCCCACAGCAGGTTGGCGATATGCTGAGGAATAAATTGGTTTTTTTTTGCGTTCACGTGGGGCAACAGCGCGGCCACGGCCTTGTTGAGCCCTGGTGTGCGCTCCTGCCCGTGGTCCTCCAGTTTCGCCATGGCCCACAGCAGGTTGGCAATGCCCTGGCTATTAAATTGGTCTTTCTGTGCTTTCACGTGGGGCAACAGCGCGGCCACGGCCTTGTTGAGATCTGGTGTCTGTTCGTACCCGTTGTCCACCAGTTTTGCCATGGCCCACAGCAGGTTGGCAATGCCCTGGGCATTAAATTGGTCTTTCTGTGCGTTCACGAGGGGCAACAGCGTGGCTACGGCCCCTTTGAACCCTGGTGTCTGCTTTGGCCCGTTGTCCACCAGTTTCGCCATGGCCCACAGCAGGTTGGCGATATGTTGAGGAATAAATTGGTCTTTCTGTGCGTTCACGAGGGGCAACAAGGATGCCATGGCCTCGTTGAACTCTGGTATTCGCTTCTGTCCATTGTTCACCAGTTTCGCCATGGCCCACAGCAGGTTGGCGATTTCCTGTGGATTAAAGTTAGCTTTATGTGCGTCCACATCGGCCATTAACCTGGCCACGGCCTCATTGAGTTCTGGCGTCTGTTCCTGCCCGTTGTCCACCAGTTTCGCCATGGCCCACAGCAGGTTGGCAATATGCTGTGGAATAAATTGGTCTTTCTGTGCGTTCATGTGGGGCAACAGTGCGGCCACAGCCTCGTTGAGCCCTGGTGTTCGCTCCAGCCCTCTGTCTGCCAGTTTCGCCATGGCCCACAGCAGGTTGGCGATTCCCTGGGCATCAATATCACTGGCTTCAGGTTTTTGGTTGCACTTGAATATTATTGCATCAAGTAGCGTTGTCATTAAGGCAGCTTGAGTACGCTTAACACGCCCATCCATGGGGTTATGAGGGGTAAAAACACCCGCTGAAGTCAATGAATGAAATGTTGTCGTCAGGCTTCGCCAATTCCAGCTCCGTGTTGCGGTAAAATTTTCCAGCAAACGCATCAGCTGGCTTTGTTCCGCTCGATTCAACGGTCTTTTAGCAGCTAACGTGTATTTTTTAATTAAGCTGGCATATTGACCGTGATGTCTCCCACTATAGCGATCACCAAAACGATAAGATTTATTCACCAGGCGATCCATTATTTTATGTCTGGTGAGAGCATTAAAATCCTGAGCAGGGTTTACTGAACGGTACTTTAGATGTTGAGAAGAGCGTTTGAAAGAAGAATGGTAAAACTCATGACGCACCGGGGCAGTGCGGGAGGGGGGATCCCATTGTCTGACTGTGGCATATCCATATCGTCCACGCCGTGAAGAAGCGGCCTGGTCATCCGGTTGGTTGTCATCATTGCCTGATCTTGCGTATTGACCACTGATACCAGCAGAGCTTCTATCCATAACTATATTTCATTAATTCATGAGAATATAAAAAGCAGACTGCTGTTCTGTTCAGAAGTTCATTTTGTTGGAATGTTGATAAATGTAAGCCGTTGGAGAAACGCATCTGCTCTTGATGCCAACCATTCGTTATCTTCAAATCATCCGGGTGAAATTCAGGGGCAACAGGTCTTCAACGCTGGTAGAACTTTACTTGAATGTGAAAATGGTGCTTGAGTCATGACGGTAGGGAAGAGCTTACTGGCTGTATTTTTTCTTTCTACCTGGTTTGCCTGTTTGCTCCCCTGAATGTTCTTCGGCAGTCAAGTAACCATGATCTGAGGGTTGCCTGCCGTTATCAGCAGTAACGTATGCCGAATCTGGCCACCTTCTTTTAAGTGATACAGAGCCATGACCCAGTGGCGGGAAGCCTATCCTGGTCTTGATTTGATCAATGTATGGTTTCATTAAATCCTGATTCAAAAGCCTGTTAACCGGAATTTCAATGACCTCAAATCCTGCTTTTTGCAACAGTGCGATTTTCAGCAGAGTCGAACCATTCCTGGTTTTGAAATCACCACCCACGAAATGAGAGGGCCCCTGAACTTCAATCACCATATTGTGATCTGGCAGTAGCAGGTCAACCGGAGGCAGTGAATTCAGACTCTTTTCTTCTTCAATCTGCAAAGAGGGAAAGCATGATTGGAGTTGATCGCGAACCTCGGATTGACGTTTTGACCTGATAGTCTGGTAATGGGGGACGACCGGACACGCTCTGCCAAGCCAACTTGCCGCCTGGGCAATGGTGCGTTGATCCTCTTCATTGTGCAGGAATGTTTTTTCCAGACGAGTAAACAGGTCATCCATGGGCTTTTCAAACACGTGTTTTTTATTGGCATTGGCGACCAGAGACAGCCTGGCACAGCATACCATTACTCCCCAAAGGGACATCAATATCGCTTGCTGAGAGAACTGAGGGTTGCCATTGATTCCCTCGACAAGCGATTTGAACGTGGTGGTTACCAAGTCCAGCTCAATGAGTTCGCCCAGTTTCGCCATGGCCCACAGCAGGCTGGCGATATGCTGAGGATTAAATTGATCTTTCTGTGCACTTACGTGGGGTAACAGCGTGGCCACGGCTTCGTTGAGTTCTGGTGTCCGCTCCTGCCCATTGTCCATCAGTTTCGCTATGGCCCACAGCAGGCTGGCAATATGCTGAGGAATAAATTGGTTTTTTTGTGCGCTCACTTGAGGTAACAGTGTGGCCATGGCCTCTTTGAGACCCGGTGTCCACTCCTGCCCGTTGTCCACCAGTTTCGCCATGGCCCACAGCAGGTTAGCGATTTCCTGTGGTGTAAAGTTAGCTTTCTGTGTGTTCGTGTAGGGCAACAGCGCGGCCACGGCCTCATTGAACTCTGGCGTTCGTTCCTGCCCGTTGTCCACCAGTTTTGCCATGGCCCACAGCAGGTTAGCGATTTCCTGTGGTTTAAAGTGAGCTTTCTGTGTGTTCGCGTAGGGCAACAGCGCGGCCACGGCCTCATTGAACTCTGGCGTCCGTCCCTGCCCGTTGTCCACCAGTTTTGCCATGGCCCACAGCAGGTTAGCGATTTCCTGTGGTTTAAAGTGAGCTTTCTGTGCGTTCACGTGTCGCAACAGTGTGGCCATGGCCTCGTTGAGTTCTGGTGTCTGTTCCTGCCCGTTGTCCACCAGTTTCGCCATGGCCCACAGCAGGTTGGCGATTTCCTGTGGTTTAAAGTGAGCTTTCTGTGCGTTCACGCGGGGCAACAGCGCGGCCACGGCCCCGTCGAGCTCTGATGTCTGTTCTTGCCCGTTGTCCACCAGTTTTGCCATGGCCCACAGCAGGTTGGCGATATGCTGAGGAATAAATTGGTTTTTTTTTGCGTTCACGTGGGGCAACAGTGCGGCCAAAGCCTCTTTGAGCCCTGGTGTCAACTCATGCCTGTTATCCACCAGTTTCGCCATGGCCCACAGCAGGTTGGTAATTTCCTGTGGTTTAAAATTAGCTTTCTGTGCTTTCACATGCGGCAACAGCGTGGTCACGGCCTCCTTGAACACTGGTGTCTGCTCCTGCCCGTTGTTCACCAGTTTTGCCATGGCCCACAGCAGGTTGGCGATTTCCTGTGGTATAAAGTGAGCTTTCTGTGCGTTCACGTTGGTCAATAGGCTGGCCACGGCCTCATTGAACCCCGGTGTCCGCTCCTGCCCGTTGTCCACCAGTTTCGCCATGGCCCATAGCAGGTTGGCAATATGCTGAGGAATAAATTGGTCTTTCTGTGCGTTCATGTGGGGCAACAGTGCGGCCACAGCCTCGTTGAGCCCCAGTGTTCGCTCCGGCCCGCTGTCTGCCAGTTTCGCCATGGCCCACAGCAGGTTGGCGATTCCCTGGGCATCAATATCCCTGGCTTCAGGTTTTTGGTTGCACTTGAATATTATTGCATCAAGTAGCGTTGTCATTAAGGCAGCTTGAGTGCGCTTAACACGCTCATCTATGGGGTTATGGGGGGTAAAAACACCCGCTGAAGTCAATGAATGAAATGTTGTCGTCAGGCTTCGCCAATTCCAGCTCCGTGTTGCGGTAAAATTTTCCAGCAAACGCATCAGCTGGCTTTGTTCTGCTCGATTCAACGGTCTTTTAGCAGCTGACGTGTATTTTTTAATTGAACTGGCATATTGACCGTGAAGTCTCCCATCATAGCGATCACCAAAACGATAAGATTTCTTCACCAGGCCATCCATTATCTTCTGTCTGGTGAGAGCATTAAAATTTTGAGCAGGGTTTACTGAACGGTACTGTAGATGTTGAGAAGAGCGTGTGGAGGAAGAATGGTAAAATTCATGACGCCCCGGGGCAGTGCGGGAGGGGGTATCCCATTGTCTGACTGTGGCATATCTATATCGTCCACGCCGTGAAGAAGACGCCTGGTCATCCGGTTGGTTGTCATCATTGCCTGATCTTGCGTATTGACCACTGATACCAGCAGAGCTTCTATCCATAACTATATTTCATTAATTCATGAGAATATAAGAAGCAGACTGCTGTTCTGTTCAGAAGTTCATTTTGTTGGAATGTTGATAAATGTAAGCTGTTGGAGAAACGCATCTGCTCCTGATGCCAACCATCCGTTATCTTCAAATCATCCGGGGCGAAATTCAGGGGCAACAGGTCTTCAACGCTGGTAGAACTTTACTTGAATGTGAAAACGTCTCCTGGGTCGAAGGGAGGGGGTTACTGGCTGTTTGTTTTCTTCCTATTTCCTGGTTTGCCGGTTTGCTCTTCTGAATGTTCTTCGGCGGTTAAGTAACCGTGATCTGAGGGTTGCCTGCCTTTATCAGCAGGAACGTATGCCTCATCTGCCCACTCTTTTTTAAGTGACACAGAACCATGCTCCTGTGGCGGGATGCCTATCCTGGTCTTTACTTGATCAATGTATGGTTTCATTAAATCCTGATTGCAAACCCTGTTAACCGGAATTTCAATGACCTCAAATCCTGCTTTTTGCAACAGTGCGATTTTCAGCAGAGTCGAACCATTCCTGGTTTTGAAATCA
>NZ_JBLYNV010000085.1:0-16613 GCF_049310165.1 Endozoicomonas sp. ALE010
GGATGCAGGAGATAGAGCAACGCAGGAGCAGTTGCCGGGAGTGACTGACAACTTAGTCAGAAATATATGATTTCATTTGGTTAACTACTTAGCCCAAAACATTCAGTTTACCGACTCTGAACTGATTGTCACCTTACTGGATGGCAGGGTTATCCATATACCCATCCCCTTGTTCCCCACTCTGGCCGATGCAACCGAAAAACAACGGGCCAACTGTGAGGTACTGGGAGAAGGTGATGGCATATACTGGCCGGAGTTGGATGAAGATCTAAGTGTTGAGGGGCTTGTTAAAGGTACCCACTAAACCACCCCAATAACATCCCGGTAAATATCTGCAACAGGCAGTTCAAGCCCAACCGAGCTCAATACCAGTTGATCACCCTTTTTCATCTGGGTTAATTGCCACTGCTCGCCGGAGCGACGGTAAAGATCCACCAGCATATCCTGCTGATCCACCAGCAGGTACTCTTCCAGACTGGCAATTTGCGTATAGGCAGCCAGCTTGCCCAAACGATCATGCTGCTCGGTATTGGGCGACAACACCTCAACAATCAGCTTCGGGGTTTCTTCTACATAGGGGTCTTTTGGAGTTTCATCAGAGGTGTGACTGCAAGCAACCATCACATCCGGGTAAAAGAACATGGCGTTATTCTTACCACCAGCGCGGACTTTCATATCGGAGGCAAAGACCTGGCAGCCTGTGCCTTGCAGATGAGTATTCAATAACGTCGCCAAAAACACGGTCAAGAGATTATGCCGCCGACTGGCATCGACCATGGCATAAACATAGCCATTCACAAATTCGCGTTTAACCTCAGCTATTTCCTCAGTTTCAAGGTACTCAGCGGCGGTGATTGGGTAGGTTTTCATAAGTGATTGCAGGTGTACCTGATGGTGTGTTTATTGTGTGGTGTTCAGAATAGTTGGGCTATGCCCTGTGGCAAGTCTCCAGATGAGTCAGGATCAATTCTTACTGAAATTAAATCAATAAACCGTTAGACTCCCCCACTTATTGCAAAGGTTTCACACTGGCTATTAATTAACATTTTCAGCCGGACCTGGATGAGAGACAGGTTTCACTCTATGAAAATTCTGGTAACCAAATTTCGTAATCTTGGTGACGTGCTGTTATCAACTCCGGTATTTGCCAGCCTGAAAGCTATCTATCCAGAATCAGAACTCCACGTTTCTGTCAACGATTTTTGTGTGCAAATCGTTGAAGACAACCCTAATGTCGACAGGGTTATCCCTTACCAGAGAAGTAAGAATAAGAAACAGGGACTCTTGGGACGCATAGGTAATGAATTTAAATTCTACCGTCAGTTCATTGGACAGTACGATCTGGTTATCAATCTTACTGAGGGAGACAGGGGTTGTATTATCAGCGCACTGTCTGGTGCATCCCGTCGACTGGGCTATGTCAATAAGCCAACACTGATTAATAAGCTGGCACGTTTTGATACCAGCTTTAACAGCCGGGAAAGAATCCATACCGTTCAAAAAGACCTCCAATTTATAGAGGCTATAGACCCTGGCAAGGTTGATCGCAAAGTGACACTTGGTTATAAAAGTGAACACAACACTAAAGTAGAAAAACTTCTTCAGGAACTGGGCCTTGAAAAAGAGTTCATTGTCGTTCACCCCGTATCCCGCTGGATGTATAAGTGCTGGGACGCATCCAAGGTGGCCCAGTGTATCGACCACTTGCAGCAAAAATGGCAAAAGCCAGTGCTGCTCACAACTTCGGCAGACCCTAAAGAAGTCAGTATGGCTCAAGAGATTATGACTTTTTGTAAGAGCAAGCCTTTGCTGCTGCCGAGACAAATCGACCTGCAAGCCTATGCCTGCCTGGTTTCTAAAGCCTGCCTGTTTTTTGGGATAGACTCTGCGCCTATGCATATTGCCGCTTCCACAGATACTCCCGTTGTTGCACTTTTTGGTGGCAGCACTCCAGACCTATGGGGTCCTTGGGATAACAGCGAGGGCAGTAATTATCAGGAAATAACAGGTATTCAGCATAACGGCCTGCATACAGTGATCTCCAATAATAATATGGAAATTTATTATGATGGAGATCGTAAACTATCCAGAGGTATGATGGCCATCAAAGTAGACACTGTCATTTCACAGCTGGATATTTCAATGTCCAGAGCCACTGAGGATCAAGGTCTCACAGAACTGATATAAATTTGCAGGCTCTCCAACCACGATCGAATTTCTTTCAACAGTATGAGAAAAAGCCTGTTGTTGAATTACCCGACAACCTAAGCCCTCAAAATTGAGCATAAACTTTTATATATATTCATGAATCACGCTGATAACCAACCCCAGAGAAAGATGCAATTTCGTACTGACCTTGAGGGGCTCAGAGGTCTTGCAGTTCTAGCTGTAATGCTGCTGCATTTCAATGTACCTTCTTTCACTGGCGGATACATTGGTGTTGACATTTTTTTTGTTCTCTCCGGGTACCTGATAAGCTCACTGATCCTGCATGATATTAAGAACAACAACTTTTCTTATCTGAATTTCTATAATCGTCGAATTAAGAGGCTTATACCTGCAACGCTGCTCGTAGTTGCCGTCACTGTAGTTGTATATAGCTTTTTACTGCTCCCCAATGAATATATAAGCTTCATGCGAAGTGTAAGAGAAGTATTGCTATTCAACGCAAACAACTACTTTGCCAAAGAGGTTGGCAACTACTTTTCCACCGAAGCTGAAGCAATCCCTCTACTGCACACCTGGTCTCTGGCCATTGAGTGGCAGTTTTATTTTATCTTTCCAATTGTATTCCTTACACTGGCCAGGTTCTCAAAGTCTCCTCAAAAAGTGATTGCCTGTTTTCTGGTTCTGGCCCTTGGTTACTCTGTTTTTATAACTGACTATGAGGCAGAGTCCGTATACTACTCAACCACAGCCAGGGCCTTCGAATTCCTCATGGGAACAATGGCCACATTCATCCTTCCCAGAACCAACTCCAGATTCGCAAATATAGCCACCTACACAGCTCTGTTCTTGCTGCTGGTAATGGCGTTTATATTTAACGCTGAAAGCTCATATCCTGGTACCAATGCTTTCTTTGTATCCCTTGCTACTTTTGTCATTCTGGTCTTTGGTCGCAATAACAGACTACTTTCTAATAAGCTTCTTACCAACATGGGCAAGCTGTCTTACTCAGCCTATCTATGGCACTGGCCCATCGCCGTTATGGCCTACCATTTGGGCTATAGCCATGTAAAAGCCCTCTTTATTCCACTCATAATGCTGACGATTTTATTGAGTCATTTGACTTTCAGATGGGTCGAGCAGCCTGTTCGACAATCCGGGCTTTCATTCAGACACAGTCTTATCCTTCTCATTATTATTCCTATCATTGGAATACTCTCAGCGGTTTATCAAATTAAGAAACATGATGGATTTCCTCAACGGCTCGGTTCAGTTGAAGCCAAGGCTTACAATACCATCCAGGAGCATGAAGATCCTTTAAGAGACATATGCCATGTCTTTACTGGTGATGATATTGAAACATGTAGCTTTGGAGAAAAGCAGTCACATATTGGTGAAATTTTGCTTATTGGTGATTCTCACGGCCTGCATATCAAGCAGTTTGTAGAGGTTCTTGCTTCTGCTGCAAGCCTTAAGGCATATATTCAGACTGAGTCCGAGTGTCTGATGCTACCTGACAATTACCAAGAGAAATACACTGGCCGTGACATCAGTCGTTGCAGCGAGAGAAAAAGTGAACTCTACCAATTGATCGATAAGCATCACTTTGATTATGTCATTCTTTCAGAGCGATGGCTTGGCTATTCGTATGATATGCCAGAGTATAAGACAGCACTGATGGCAGCACTCAACAGGATCAATAATTCTAGTGCCATACCGGTTATCATCATGCCTGTTGCTGAAGGTGATGGAACCAGCTTTACACGTTGCTTTTATAGAAATATCGATAATCCATCAAAGTGCAATATAGCCAGGAAAGACTCTGACAGGAGACTGAAGAAAATTTATACAATGTTTGGTGAGATAAGGAAGGAGCACTCTGAAGTTCGCTTTATAAACCCACAAGATGTGCAATGCTCTACAGAAGCTTGTCTGACTCAAGACAACAACATTCCACTATATGAAGACTCTCACCATATTTATGACTATACAGCGGAGATATTCGCAAGATGGTACTTAGAAAAGTATGGCAATCCGTTTAAGCCTGAAATACCAGAGTGAACAGCTCAACTCTTACTATATGAAAGAGACTAAACAATAGCGCAAATTCGTCAGAGTTTTCGCCCCATGTCAAAAAAGCAAGTTTTAGAAAACATCCACGTTGTGGCTGCTTTCTATAGGAATTATATGTAATGAGCAAAAATATTCTGGTGATTAGAAGGGACAATATAGGTGACTTGATATGCACCACCCCACTCATCAGTAGCCTTCGCAGGACATTTCCAGATGCCTGCATTGATGTACTGGTTAATAGTTACAATGCGCCAGTGGTCAGGGGAAACAAAGAGATAGACAATATCTATTTATACAAAAAAGCCAAGCATACCGGGAAGGGAGAGAGTAAGTTAAAAGTCTACCTGGAACGATTCAGCACTTACCTGAAGCTCCGATTGAAGGGCATTGACGTTGCCATTCTTGCGGGCGGGGAAGATAACAAACGATCCCTTAAAGTTGCCAAAATTGTTGGTGCAAAAGAGATCATTGGGTATACCAGTTCATCGTTTCATAAGGGAATCACAACACCTTTGCCAGCGGAACAGACCAAAGGCCTTCACGAAGTTGAATTGACCAATTTCTTGGCCAACTCGCTTGGCATCACAGGACAACCGCCAAAGTGTACATTAATACCAGATGATACCCATCTCAAAGAAGCAGAAAAATACCTTCAAGCCAGCAACATAACCCCGGACATGAGCCCTATAGGGCTTCATATCAGTGCAAGAAAACCCAGTAATCGTTGGACAGAGGATGGCTATATTGAACTTATCCAAAAACTGTGGAGACAATATCAACAACCAATTGTTCTGTTCTGGTCTCCCGGAAGCCAAAACAACCCTCTCCATCCTGGAGACGATGAATTGGCTGACCGCATCAAAAAGAGTTGCCAGAATGTAGAACTTACGCCTTTCCCAACCCAGTCATTAGAACAACTGATTACCGGTGTTTCTCTATGCCGTGAATTTATCTGCAGCGATGGAGGGGCAATGCATATTGCTGCAGCATTGGGACGCCCTATTCTATGCTTTTTTGGCGATAGCGATGCCACACGCTGGCACCCTTGGGGGACGCGCTATGAACTTATACAAAAAGAAAGCCGACAAGTCTCTGACATAACTGTAGATGAGGCTTTAAATGGATTTTCAAAGCTATTAACCGGATATTGAGTCTGATAGTGCCATGACTTTTACTAACTATTTTAGAAGCACCCAGATATTTATTTTCTTTGTACTTCTCATACTACTACCCCTCCATGACATTGATGGAGTTGTCAACGTTTCTATGGCCCTATCCCTGCTTGCCTTGATTCCTGATTATCGAAACCTTTATTCAATACGCTATATTTTGGGCGCTTGGGCTCTGTTCGCAATGTGGTATCTGTTATCGTCACTCTGGAACCTGTTTCCTGAGTATACTTATAGCGGGCTCCGAAAAGAGGTCTTATACAGTGTCATCTGTTTGATGGTAGGTTTTACTGCTGCACTGCACCTTAAAAAGGTTAATACAGTTCTGTGCGCAGTGCTTGTATCGTTAACGCTGCTATCCTTGGCGACTTTGGCCAGAGGAGGAGTTAGCTGGCTCAGCTTCGTGGAGAAATATTACCCATCGGTTGGGGATGGCTCTACAAGCTTGGTTTTCTTTTTCAGCTTTGCAATGGCTTTATTTTTCTCCAAAAAAAGTTATTCAGCAATCATAGCTATGTTCATCGCTCTTACCAGCCTTGCACTTGCCATTTTCTATGAAAACAGAATGTGCTTTGTGTCTTTTGCCTCAGTCATTGCGGCATGTTTTTTATACACATCTAAAGGCCTATCCACAAAGCTCAAGACTGTTGGGCTGTTTACTCTATTAGTAATAGTTCTTGCCATTGTCACTTTTTCACTTTCTCTTAAATCAACCACTGAGTCTGACTACATTGCAAATGCTGTATCCACGGTCAAGCAAGACGTAAGACTCTCAATGTGGGATTTTTATTTTGATAAGGGGATGGAAAAACCAATAGCAGGATATGGGTCAGGCTACCACACCTTAAGAGATTCATTTTCTGATGACTTTCCCGAAACCTTTAACCATTTGACAAAAGATCATGCTCATAATGTTTTTCTGAATAAGTGGCTGCAAATGGGACTTGTTGGCCTGATATTATTTTTAACGCTTTACTCTTCAGCCCTGCACAAAGGAATCACGGCAGAGTTTGCAGAGAGAGAAAAACCCCTGAAACTGCTACTCTTACTCGTTTTTGTGGGTTTTTTCTCTAAAAGCATCACGGATGACTTTTTTATACGAAATAACCTACTTCTATTCTGGTTAGTGACAGGATTCATTATCGGGAGAGCATCAGCAACTGCTGCCAAGCCCGCTCTAGCCTGAGACCTTGGTCTTGTATATTCATTTGAAATACGGGATCATCTCTCTGAATTAAATCTCCACCTACAGGCACTTGCACTGTAACGCAGTGCCTTAGAGCACTTCAGGTGTCACTCTACCATATTGGTTTTCTCCCTGTCTGTACCAAATGCCATGAACAACACTAACCCACAGCCCTATAAAATTAACGTCTCTGTAATCATCCCGATCTATAACGCGGAGAAACACCTCCAAGAAAGCCTTACCTCAATCGAAGAGCAGACGCTAGATAATATCCAGGTAATTCTGGTCGATGACTCTTCACCTGATAACTCTTACGCAATTGCAAAGGCATTTACTGACAGACTGAAAAACTGGCACTTGCTGAAACAGGAGAACGGCGGCTGCTCAGTTGCACGAAATACCGGTTTCGCCAACGCCACAGGCGAATACACTATTTTCATAGACGCTGATGACCTCCTTAAACCAGAGATGCTAAAACATCTTTATGAAACGGCAAAAAAGGAGGCTTTGGACGTATGTTCATGTATGGCTGAGATTTTCTGGGACCACAAAGAAGGTAAGAAAATCCTTTTTCAGCAGGAGGATAGTGGCATCGTATCAGGACAAGACTGGTTATCCAAGGTTATATTATCCAACGATTTTCATCATGGAGTTTGGCTAAACTTGGTCAAAAGTGATTTTCTGCGACAGCATCAGCTTGACTTTATTCCCGGCCTCTTTCATCAGGATATTCCTTGGACGACTGAGGTTTATCTGAAAGCTGAGCGACTGCACTTCATCGCTGAGCCTCTATATCAATACCGATTCCATCATGCGTCGTCATCAAATACGCGAAATTATGAAAAGCGCAAAAAGATAGTGGACAGTTACATTCGCATCATTGATGTGCTTTATCGGGATCTAAAAGGAGGTCACCCGCGCCATGTTCAGGACGCCCTTCACTTTCAGATTGCTGATGAAGGCTTAGGCATTTTTCATTACATTGAAAAAATGCCCTCCCGGAGAGATAGAAACCAGCTCCACAGTCTTATGCGCCAGCACAGAACACTCTCTAAAATATGGGAATCAGCTAAAACAGGTAAACATAAGAGGCGTTGCCTCAGAAGGGGTTGGAGCATGTATAAAGATCTCTTAATTGGCTCGGTAAGCTGAGATTCCAGCTTATACTTTTTTCTTTGGAAATCTGGCACCTATACAAGCTATCACCCAATGAACACACGACTTTACTCACGAATTATTCAACTTGCCGCAATTACAGTACGGCTACCATTAAAATTATTCAGAAAAAAACCAGATGACACCAAAGTGAGGCGCATCCTTGTCATTCACCAGTTATTACTGGGGGATGCCATTATGTCTACCGCTTTACTCGCCAGCTTACGAGAGAAATACCCGAAAGCCTCTATAGATGTTGCAATGCCAGATTTTTTGGTACCTCTTTATAGCCAAAAGCCTTACCAGATTCACCCAATTTCCTATTCACCCAAAAACGCTAAAAGCCTGATAAAACTTATCCAGCAAAAGTCTTACGACATTGGCATAGTCCTTGGAGATGCCCGCTACTCTTGGGCAGCTTATGCTGCTGGAACTCGGTGGATCATTACCCATACCGGAGACTATCCCGCTTATAAGAACTGGTTCGTAGATGAGTTGCTTCCCATGCCAGAAAGCCCAAAAGCAATGCCAGACCTGATGGCAGATCTATGTGCAGCAGACCATCTCACAACTTTTTCAACTTCTGACTGGATCTTTGAAGATGTAGTAATTGCGAGCCCCGAATCTCCATATATTGTTTTCCACTTGGGTGCATCATCAGTACTGAAGTTATGGCCCGTAGATTCATGGCTTGAACTTGGTCACAAGTTAAAAAATAACGGCTTTTCTATCGTTGTAACCTGTGGACCCGGTGAAGAAGCTTTACTAGAAAAGTTCAGGGGAAATGGCGATTTCGAACAGTTAGTTCCTGGGAACTTTACCTTACTGCAAATGAGAAAGCTCATAGCGCAGTCCAGCTTGTTGGTTAGCCCTGATACTGGCATCAGTCATCTGGCAAAATTAACCAACACTCCTCTTGTCTGCCTCTTTGGTCCAGGGCCTGTGGAGCTTGTGGGCAACAGTCAGTTTTTTAACAACCATAAAGCCCGGTACCTAAGCAACCCGATCCCTTGCAGAGATCAGCCAGTTATATTCAAGCGTCCGGTTTCATGGGTTCGTTTCTGTGAGCGAAATACTCATCAGTGTCAAGACCCAAAATGTATAAAAAGTCTGACAGTAAATAATGTCTACAGCGCATCAAAAGAGCTTCTGAAAAAATAGAGATTTAAGCGAGCCACCAAAAAGGTGGCTCTCAAATACTAATTAAAGGAATATGCTGCCAAAACTCGATCTAAAATCAACAATTGCAACACTTGTTCAGCTAAATTTTCCCGCCCCTTAAGATACTCTTTGACCATAGCTTGAGCTGCAGCTGCGTTTATCACACCATGACTTCCGCTAGCAAGACGCTCTCCAATTTCAGGAAAACGTTGAGACCAGCTATTTCTGAGCCAATGAGTCAACGGAGGATTAAATCCTCTTTTCTTCAAATGTGCGACATTCTCAACCTGTGGAGAAACTCTTGATAGGAGTTGTTTTGCTGGTGAAGAAAAACGCTCCTGGTCAGGCAGAACTGAAATTGAAGCAAATAGTTGATGATCCATAAATGGGCAACGTAGCTCTAAGCCATGCGCCATAGAACAAAGATCACCTTTTTTGAGGATATACTCAGGCAGGTAATTGCCATAATCAATCGCTAACATCTGTTTGAGAGGGGGTAGCTTAGTATCGTTATTCTCAAATTGACTTTTACGCCAATAAACATTTTGCTTCCCTTCCAAATCTAATAATAAGTGGGCTCGCTGGGCTGGAGTATAACCAGAAAAACGCAGGCTATACGCATCTCCCCATGACATTTTCAGTTCAGATAGGATCTTACCTTTTTTAGTGTCGATGGCCTTAAAGGGGGAACCAACCAATGATAGCCCTCCCCTCCATGCGCTCTTGAGGTGTTTGTTATACCGCTTGTACCCGGCAAACAGCTCGTCACCGCCATCTCCGCCCAGAACAACCGTGACATGCTTTGAGGTTTCCCTGCAAAGCAACCATGTTGGAAAAGCACTGGGGTCAGCAAAAGGCTCATCGAGGTCATCAACAATCTGATCAAATAAAGACAGTTCTATATCCAGAGGGATAGGAATCTCAATGATCGGTAACCCCAAACTCAGTGCTGTTTTTTTTGCAACTTCACTTTCATCGAAGCGAGGGTCCTGAAAGCTAGCCGTAAAAGCAGTGATCTCACGATGCTCCTGTCGGGCTAAAACAGACGCAATGGCAGTACTATCAATTCCACCACTTAGAAAAACTCCTACTGGACGATCCGAAACTGTTCGGATATCAACTGCCTTAAGGAATGTCTGAAGCCAATCTGATGAACCAGCCTTGTATGGCTCCCAGTATGAACGTTTTTCCAATGTTCGCCTGGATAAATCCCACTCTAGATAGAAACCATTTTCCAACTTGAAAATTTCATTACTTAGCGTCAACGGCGCAGGTATGTAACGATGTGTAAGGAAAGCATCAATCGCATACTTATTTAGCGTTTTCTGTTTCCCATCAAGCAGTGCCCAGACACATTTAAAGTTTGAACCAAAAGCAAGTACACCATCATGACAAGAGTAATACATTGGTTTCTGCCCCATTCTGTCGCGACACAGAAAAGCTTTTCCAACTCTCATGTCATAAATGCAAAATGAAAACATTCCCCTCAGATACGACAGGCACTCCATTCCATCACGTAAATATGAATTGAGAATGAACTCTGTATCCGACGTTGTATGGAACTCATAACCTTCACCGATCAATGCTCGCTTTCTATCTTCCCAGTCATACACCTCACCGTTGTAGCATATCCATACCTTGCCAGAAGCATCAGACATAGGCTGATTCGCTCTGGAATTCAAGTCTCGTATACTCAGTCTTGTGTGTATCAGGGCCGATACTGGTTTTTCATTGCATAGCCTGCCTTCAGCATCCCATGAGGTGAAAACCTGAGCATCAGGGCCACGGGGATAGAGACTCATCTGCGCCTTTTCAATAGAGCTAATACTCACCACAGATGGACTGAAGATACCAGCAATCCCACACATACTTAATCAATTCCCACTTTTACTTGACTGATACTTTTTGGAAAATTTCTTCCATATGATCCACCATCTGCCTCAACGTGCAGTTCTCCATAGCAAAATTCCGGCTATAAGCTCCAAAACGCTCTCTCAAGCTTGTATCTTTCATCATTCGCTCGATAGCCAAAGCCAAGGATACAGAGTCACAAGTATCGACCAATAACCCGTTCTTCTCCGGTTGCAGTACCTCAAGAATACTTCCCACATCAGTAGAAATTATTGGCAAACCACAAAGCATGGCTTGCATAATGCTCTGAGGCACGCCCTCGTTCCCATAAGATGGTAGTACAAAAATATCCATAGCTTGTAACCATGGGACGACATCATCCTGATTACCTACTAAAGTAATTTTGTCGTTTAAATTAAGCTGCGTAATCAGCGACTCCAAAGTGGGTCGATAAGGACCATCACCAATGACCATTAAGTGATAATCATCCGACTGGAGGCTTGCAAGTGCATTAAATAAATACTCATGACCTTTCCAGTCACGCAGGGTCGCCAGTATTCCTATGATTGCCCTCTTTGATGGAATTCCAAGCTGCCTACAAATTATTTGCTTATCTTCTGCGGGTTTAAAGCGATCTTCATCAATTCCTGTTGGTACTGACCTCATTTTTTCCAGAGCTACTCCATTTTCCTGATGTAAGGTCTGACGAAGCTTTTCACCTGTTGTAACTAAAAAGTCATTCCCATTCTGATAAAGCCACAAAGAACTTCTGTTTTTATGCACTGGTGTTGAAAGGTGCCGAGTACGAACTATTCCCGGGCGCTTCTTTTTCCAGGCCAGTGAAAGAGAAACAAGCCAACTATCTGTTGAACTATGGGTATTAATCACATCAAAGTGGTTACTGGCCAGAAACTTGTGCATAACCCATAGAGATGAGATCTTTTTCTTTTCAATGGGCAGAGCAACTGTGTTGATCCCTCGCAGCACAGACTCCCTGTATATATTGGAATGTTCAGGGCAAGCAATCGTCACCTGATGCCCCCTTTCCAGCATCCCTTCTGACTCAGTGAGAATTCGAACCTCCTGGCCTCCCCAGCCACAAGAGGATTCTGTATGAAGTATTTTCATAGGTTATTACTTATCCAAAAACCATAGTGTTGATAAGAGGTCGGCTTAGCGCAGGACATTACCATAAAGCTTAAGCAGCTCATGACCAAGTCGCTGAGGACTATGCTGTTCAGCAGTTTTTCTGGCTTCTTTACCTAACATCAATGCTTTTTCAGTTGAGCAGAAATGGCTGACAGCCTCAGCCAGAGAGTTGCTGTCAAGGGCATCGCATATATAACCATTTTTACCTGATTGAATAATATCCGAGCCTCCACAGGTTGGAGTAGTAATAACTCCCAAACCTGAAGCCATTGCCTCTAATACAACATTACCGAAGGGCTCATAGATCGTGGGTAAAATAAAGCCATCAGCTGCCGCATAGTAGCTCTCAGGCCGTTCTTGCACTCCCACAAAGTGAACCCGATCAGGTACACCTTCAGCTTCAGCCAGTTTGCGATACATAGACTCAGACTTATCTTTACCAACAACAATCAGCTCAGCACCAGCTTTCGCAACCGCTTTAATTGCTTCAGCCAACCCCTTTCGCTCAAACCCTGAACCTACAAAAATAAGGCAGGTTGCACTGTCAGTGATTCCTAAAGAACTACGGATTGACGCTCTGAACTGATCTCTTAACGTTGGAGTAAATCGGTTTGAGTCAACACTGTTGTAAATAACATGCAACTTGCTCTCATCAATATCAAACTCACGAATAATCTCTCTTTTCACCATCTCAGAGATACAGATCACTGCTTTCAACTTCGGATGCTCAAACATCTGCTTCTCCGCATCCATCACATAACGGTGAAAACGATCATTTTTCATTCGCTTTGCTTGAGCTTCAGGAATAATTCTCGAGCGATGTTCCAGCCAGCATTTATGCACACCATCTCCAGCACGATAAATGGTACAACCCGGGATACGCTCATGGCTCTGAACAATATCAAAACTGGAGAAGTGTTTCTGTGCAGCCCTGGCAAAACCTCGTTCACGACTGACACGGCCCCATTTAAACGGGTTGCAAACCTCAATATGAACAGACGGGTTCTTTATACCATTCCACTGTCGTGTTAATACGGTAATATCCAGTTGCTGCTGCTCTGCTTTTTGTTGAGAGAGAGCAGACAACGCAGATGCCACAAAACGTTCAGCACCGCCATCGGGCCGATATTTTTGTCTGACAATAGCAAGCTTGATCATAAGTCAGGTGCCCGTTATTCACCGGCCTGCCTGCGGGTTTTACTCATAGCCCACAGCGCAGCATATTTATTGAAGGTATACTGGGTAACCACCAGTGAGAGGAGGAGCCCGTGGCCGCCATCAAGGAAGCCCTTCCTTAGTAAAAAGGTTTTAATAAACGCACCCAGCGCATGGCCAAAGGCAGATCCCAGACCGACCTTCTTGCCTTGCAAAAAACGCTCTTCAGCCCAGCTTCGGGCATATACCAGTTGCTTTTGCTGAAACTGCATATAGTCATCGCAGGTACGATGCAGCAGGTCACCCTGGAGGTTGATCACTTCAGCTCCGGCAGTTTCAACGGATTCGTGTACCAGGTTGCTGTTATAGGTTCTCTCGTTATTCAGATAAAGACGCAGGACTCGATCCGGATACCAGCCACAATGCATCATGTAGCGGCCAAGAAACCAGTTACGCCGGGCACAGGAATACACTTTATTGGCTTGACGCGGTTTTGACAGCACTTCTGAAATGCTCACCTTGAGTTCATCGGTGACCTGCTCATCTGTATCCAGCATAAATATATAGTCAGATGTCGCATATTGCTGGGCAATTTGACGCTGCCTGCCATAACCCTGCCAGTCAGTGTGCTGATACACCCTGGCACCACAACGGGTGGCAATCTCAGCTGTGTCATCGGTACTGCCAGCATCGAGAAGAATGATTTCATCGGCCCATTGCACGGAGTTCAGGCTACTCTCCAGGGTAGCACTGCTGTTTTTGGCAATCAGGACAACAGAAAGGGTAGTCGCTTGAGACATGAGTGGCCCGGGTCGCTTTGTCATAAGCTGTCTCGAAGATCCAGCCAGCAAAAGAGACGAATCATATCGGCTTTGCAGAACCCCGTAAACGACAGGCTTTATCAACCTGACATTTCCGCCCAGTACGCTTTCAGTTAGAATAGCCCGACTTAATTTTTCACGGTAACCCTTCACTATGAAAGTCACTGTTTTCGGTATCGGCTACGTTGGCCTGGTACAGGCTGCGGTTCTGGCAGAAGTGGGTCATGATGTTGTCTGTGTCGACATTGATCAAAACAAAGTTGATAACCTGAAGCGCGGCATTATTCCTATCTACGAGCCAGGACTCGAGCCTATTGTGAAAGAGAACAGTGAGGCTGGCCGACTGCACTTCACGACGGATGCCGCTGAGGGCATCGCCCATGGCACATTGCAGTTTATTGCCGTGGGAACGCCACCGGATGAAGATGGTTCTGCTGATTTGCAATACGTCCTCGCTGTGGCCGGTACGATTGCACAGCAGATGGATGACCGGAAAATCATTGTGAACAAGTCCACGGTCCCTGTCGGCACAGCCGATCAAGTGGCCGCCAAAGTGGCAGAAGTCCTGCAGATGCGAGGTGTTCAGCTTGAGTTTTCTGTCGCTTCTAACCCTGAGTTCCTGAAAGAAGGTGCGGCGGTTAATGACTGCATGAGACCGGATCGAATTGTGGTCGGTACCGACAGTGACCAAGTGACTGATACCATGAAAGAGCTGTACGCTCCTTTCAACCGCAACCATGACCGCATGATTTTTATGGATGTCCGCAGTGCGGAACTGACCAAGTACGCTGCGAACTGCATGTTGGCGACCAAGATCAGCTTTATGAATGAGATAGCTGGCCTGGCTGAACGACTGGGTGCTGATATTGAGATGGTGCGCCAGGGGATCGGCTCTGACCCCCGCATTGGCTTCCACTTTATCTATCCTGGCTGTGGTTACGGTGGCTCCTGTTTCCCGAAAGATGTTCAGGCCCTGAAAAGAACCGCAGAGGACATTGACTTTGAGCCCCTGATCCTGAGAGCCGTTGAAGAGCGCAATGCCCAGCAGAAAAATGTTCTGTTCACCAAACTCAGCAGACACTTTAACGGTCAGCTGGAAGGGAAAACCATTGCACTCTGGGGGCTGGCATTTAAACCCAATACAGACGATATGCGCGATGCGCCAAGCCGGGTGCTGATGGAATCACTCTGGCAGGCCGGTGCACAAGTGCAGGCCTATGACCCGGAGGCGATGGAAGAGGCACAACGCATCTATGGTCTTCGGGATGACCTGACACTGTCTGGTACACAACAAGCGGCAATTAAAGGCGCTGACGCACTGGTTATCTGCACTGAGTGGCGTCAATTCCGTGCTCCCGACTTTGACCAGCTGAAAGCGTTATTGAAAGAGCCTGTGATTTTTGATGGCCGTAACATGTACGAACCTCAACGGATGACGCTGAAAGGCTTCAAATATTACGCCATTGGTCGCTAACGCGGACTCTACTCATTCAAGCATCTTTTATAAAAAGATTGTGTACACAAAATACCCTCAGGGCATAAAACACTGAGCAACAGGTAAATCTTGGTGATCTTTATGCCCTTAGTGGTTTCAAAACAGGTAAACCACGATGAAATATCTGGTCACTGGAGCCGCAGGCTTTATTGGCTTCTTTACCACCAGGCGTCTCTGTGAAATGGAGCATGAAGTGGTTGGCATTGATAATCTCAATGACTATTACGACGTCAGCCTTAAGCATGGCCGCCTCAATGAACTGGCCCCACTGAAAAACTTTCGCTTTGTTGAACTCGACCTGGCGGATCGCGAGGGTATAGCCGCACTGTTCAAGCAGGAACAGTTCAACCGGGTGATTCATCTGGCAGCTCAGGCGGGCGTCCGTTACTCCATCGACAACCCTATGGCCTATATCGACAGCAACCTTGTTGGCCATGCCACCATTCTTGAAGGTTGCCGCAACAACGAGGTAGAACACCTTGTCTATGCCTCTTCCAGTTCTGTTTATGGCATGAATACCAAAATGCCATTTTCAACGACAGATGCTGTTGACCATCCGGTTTCACTCTACGCAGCGACCAAGAAATCCAATGAGTTAATGTCCCACACTTATTCGCATCTCTATGGCTTACCTACCACTGGCCTGCGCTTTTTTACGGTGTACGGTCCATGGGGGCGTCCGGATATGGCTTACTTCAAATTCACCCAGATGGTTAACCGTGGAGAGGCCATCCCCGTCTTTAATGAGGGCAAACTGAAAAGAGACTTCACCTACATTGATGATATCGTGGAAGGTATAGTACGCATTCAGGATGTTATTCCAACAAAGTCAGATCATTTTGACAGCACTGATCCGGGCCGCAGCTCAGCGCCCTACCGGATTTACAATATCGGTAACAACCAACCTGTTGAACTGATGACGTTTATCACAGCACTGGAAAATGCCATTGGTAAACAGGCCGAGAAGCAATACTTACCGATGCAGCCCGGTGACGTTTATGCAACCTATGCCGATGTCAGTGATTTGATGGAGACGGTCGGTTTTAAACCGTCAACGTCCATTGAAGAAGGGTTACAAATGTTTGCTCATTGGTACATGAACTGGCAGAAATAACGAAACGGCTTGTTTCAGAGCAGAAGATGTAAGTAGTTAACCAAATGAAATCATATATTTCTGACTAAGTTGTCAGTCACTCTGCGGCGTTGCAACTCCGGTCACATAGCTACGGCTA